>CALRVO020000318.1:0-5245 GCA_943371595.1 Sphingomonas paucimobilis | reverse complement strand
CTGGTCGGACACCCCGACGGCGCGGCCACCGAGCGGGTGCTCCAGCGCGTCCATCCGCTCCTCGAGGAGGTGACGTGATGGACGCAGTCGACTTCCTGCCCCGCTGGCACGCGCTGGTGGAGGAGTGGGACCACCTGCGCGCCCACTCCCCCGACGACGCCGAACAGCTCCTGCGCGACGCCCTGCGCGACGGCCTGGCCGCACGCCCCGAGCAACCACCGGGGTCTCAGCCGGCCGAGACCGCGGTCCTCGACTGCTCGATCGCGGTCGTCGAGCTGTCGGGCCGCCTCGACGAGGCCGGGTACGTCGCCGCCAGCGACGACGTACGGCTCCGGACCGCGGCGGTGAGCCCCGCGACCCACTTCTGCACCACCGGCTGGGAGACGCTCCGCAACCCGCGGGGAAACTTCGACGTGTGGTGGTACTGGCAGCACCACCTCGACCCGCGCTCGACCGCGATCAACCCGTTCGTGCACCACCTGCTGGCCGGCGCCCACGCCGGGCTCGCGACCCGGCCCGAGCGCGCCCCGGTCCGGTCGGGTCCCCCGGTGACCGACACCACGAGCGTCCGCCGGGTATGCCTGTTCGCGTCCTACGACCTCGACTGCGTCGTCGACGACCACGTCGTCGACTACGTCACCGAGCTCGCCCGGCACGCCGACGTCTACGTCCTGGCCGCCTGCCTGACGCCCGACACCGAGCTCGCCAAGCTCTCCGCGGTGACCAAGGGCGCCTGGGCCGTGCCCCACGGCGGCCACGACCCGGGTTCCTACGCGATGCTGGCGCGCGAGCTGGTGGGGTGGGACGTCCTCGACCAGTACGACGAGCTGCTGCTGGTCAACGACAGCACCTACCTGCTGCGTCCGCTCGACGACGTGTTCGCCCGCATGGACGCGACCCCGGCTGACTGGTGGGGCCTGGCCACCGTGCCTCGGCTGGGAGCCCGGACGTTCACCGACCAGGTGCCCGCTCGCGCCTCGTCGGACGACCAGGACTGGGGCCCGCGCGACCACCCGCACCTCAGCTCGAGCTTCGTGCTCCTGCGCAAGCGGGTCATGGACGACGCGTCGCTGCGTCACCACCTCGACATCGTCACCGCGCAGCCGCGTCAGGCCCTCGCGACCCTCAAGTACGAGGTCGGGCTCAGCGACCGCCTCCGCGAGGCCGGGTTCGAGCCGGCGACCTACCTCGACCACGACCGGCCCGACGACCCGCTCCTCACCGAGACGTTCTTCGACCTCCTCGCCGCGGGGCTCCCGCTCCTCAAGCGCAGCCTCATCGCCACCAACCCGCACCGCGTCCCCGACCTGGTCGACTGGAAGGGCCGGGTGCTCGCCCACGTCCCCACGGCCCCCGTCGAGACGATCGAGCGCAACCTCGTGCGTACGGCGCCCGATGACACCCTGGCCCGCAGCCTGGCCATCACCACGCGCGACGACGGCTCGGTCGATCTCGCCGCCCCGATGACCGCGACCGAGTTCCGTCGCCAGGACTTCGCCACGCCCACGTTCGACCACTGGTGGGCGTTCCCCGTGTGCGCCTACGACCACACCTTCGCCGGCAACGAGCGCGCCGTCTTCGAGGAGGTGCGCGACGACCCGTCGATCAAGAAGATCGTCCTGACCCGATCGCGCCGGGTCGACGTCACCGGCGACAACCTGGTCGTGGTGCCGCTCGACAGCGCCGAGGGACAGTGGCACCTGCTGCGTTCCGGTCAGGTCTTCGTCAAGCACGGACCGATCACCAACGTCCCGTGGCCCCTGGCGCCCACGCTGCACAACTTCATCAACGTCTGGCACGGCATCCCCCTCAAGCGCTTCAACCTCGCCTCGGTCACCCTCAGCGACGCCGCCCGCGCCCGGGCCCTGCGCAACCACGGCTCGGCCCGCGCCGTCCTGACCTCCAGCAAGATCGACACCCTGGCGATGGCAGCCGCCTTCCACCCCGTCCCCATCACCGAGATGTGGCCCACCGGCCTGCCCCGCAACGACTACATCCTGTGCCCCGAGTCCCGCCTGCCCACCCAGCTGCGCGCCTCGCTGGACCAGCTGCGGGCCGAGGCGGCCGGACGTCGGATCGTGATGTTCCTGCCGACCTTCAAGGACGGCCAGGCCGACGCCTACTACGACTTCACGCACGACGAGGTCGAGCGCCTGGGCGAGTGGCTGCGACGCAACGACGCGGTGCTGGCCGTGCGCGAGCACATGGCCGACCGGGCCCACACCTACTCACGCATGCTGGCCCCGCTCGGCCCGATCAACCTGTCGTCCCGACGCTATCCCTACCTCGAGGTGCTCTACCGCGCGGCCGACGTGCTGATCTCCGACTACTCCAGCTGCCTGGTCGACTTCCTGCTGACGGGTCGACGCGTCGTCAGCTTCGCCTACGACCACGACAACTACGCCTCCACCGAGCGCGGACTCTTCTACGAGCTCGAGGACGTCCTGCCCGGCCCGTTGTGCCGGACCTTCGACGATCTCATGGCCGCCCTGGAGGGCTCGCTCACCGACCTCGGCACCGACGAGCAGGAGGTCTACGACTGGAAGCGCAAGATCTTCTTCGACCACCTCGACGACGGGGCCACCTCGCGCGTCGTGCAGCGGGTCAAGGACCTCTACCGGACACCGTGACCACGACCCCCGCCCCCGGCCGCCGAGAGCGACGCGGCGTCACCCCCCGCGCACAGGAAACGACGGTCTGACATGCGACGCAACAGCTTCCGGCTGGACGGGAACTACTTCACCTTCCACGCCCTCAACCCGAATGACTACATCCAGAGCCACCACCTCAGCGGCGTCGTCTACGAGCTCGACGAGCTCCACATGCTGGTCGACCGCCTCGGCCCGCGGCCCGTGATCCTCGACGTGGGCGCCAACGTCGGCAACCACACGGTCTACCTCGCCAAGCGCATCCCCGGCGCCGTCGTCTACCCGGTCGAGCCCGGGCGCGACGCCATGAAGGTGCTGCTCGCCAACCTCGACGCCAACCAGTGTCGCAACGTCGACCGTCGCTTCATCGGGGTCGGCTTCTCCGACCACGACTCCGCGGCCGTGCTGCGCCGCGTGTCGCGCACCAATCTCGGAGGCTCACGCATCCTCACCGCCGCGGAGCAGTCCGACCTGGGCGACAAGGTCAACGACGACTTCTGGTTCCAGGAGGTGCCGCTGGTGCGTGGGGACGACGCGGTCGGCGACCTCGCGCCCACCTTCATCAAGGTGGACGTCGAGGGGCTCGAGATGCAGGTGCTGCGCGGCCTGCAGCACGTCGTCAGGACGCACCGCCCCGAGATGTTCATCGAGGTGGAGGAGTCCAACCGGGTGCAGTTCCTCGACTGGGTCGAGGAGATGGGCTACGTCGTCGACTTCAAGAAGGCTCCGAGCAGTGCCCGGGCCAACTACCTGATCCGCCCGGCTACGACCGCGACCTGATCACGCGGGTCGCGCGCCGGCGTACGCGCCGGGCCACGGACCGCGCGGTCGCCGCGGCGCCTGACGCCGACGTGGTGGCGGCCTCAGCGGGCTTGCCTGCGGGCTTGCCCGCGCGCTTGCCTGCAGCCTTGCCACCGGCACGCGGAGCCGGGCGGAACACGCCGGCGGCAAGCCGGGCGACGAAGGGCCGTCGGGCGAACCGGCGGTGGACGAAGACCAGTCCGAACTGCTGCTCACCGCGCAGGCGGTCGGCACCGACCAGCACGAACCCACGACCGAGCAGGTAGGTCGCGACGTCGGTCTCCACCCACTGGTCGGACCAGACGGCGTCGGCCTCCACCTGCACGAAGAGGGCGAAGGTGCGGTCCAGGGTGCGCTCCATGCCCTCGAAGACCTCGCGGCAGGCACCACCGGCGCTGACCCAGGCGACCACCCTCGCCTCGCCGGCGGGGTCGACGACGTCGTCGATCCGGACGGCCGGGAGCCGCACGACCTCGTGGTCGGAGGCCTGGAGGTAGGGATGCAGGCTCGACACCTGGTTGACCGGCTGGCACCTGGAGCCGCGCAGGTCGCGGGGCACCAGGAAGTCGACCTTGCCGGGTCGGTTGGTCACCGCCTCGTGCCGGTAGTCGACGCCGGCACGTGTCAGGTCGTCGCGGAACGCCTCGTGGACGTGCGGGTTGGCCTCGAACGCGATGACCGCGGCCTCGGGGACGGCCTTCTTCATCGAGCTGCTGTAGTGGGCGTCGAACGCCCCGATCTCGAGGACCACCGTCGGCGCCGCTCGTCGGCTCAGGCGGTAGAACATCCGTTGGGTGCGCTGGTTGACCTGGCGTGCGCCCAGACGCTGCTGACGGGCGAGCCGTCGCAGGAGGTTGCGCTGGAGCTCGTAGGTCGACCGGGCGGTGGCCCGCCCGGCCGCGTCCGGGCCGGTGGCCGCGGGCGGCTGCCACGGCGGCAGGCCCAGCTGGGCCCGCGGGTCCTGCCGGTCGTCGCGCAGCGAGCGGATCAGCCGCTCGCGCACGGCGAAGTCACGGGTGAAGGGCTCGACCTGGTCGGCGCGGGCGACGAGCTCGGGCAGGGCCCGGGCCGACCACTGCGGGAAGGATCCCCGCAGGACGTACCAGTCGTCGTGGCCCGACAGCTCGGGCCACTTGCGCTCGTAGCCCTGGGCGGTGAGCAGGTCGAAGAGAGCGTCACGGTGGACGTCGTTGTGCTCGACGCAGATCAGCCGGATCGGCCGGCTCCGGAAGTCGAAGGCCCGCAGGATCACCAGCTCGGAGCCCTCGGTGTCGATCGAGAGGAAGTCGATCTCGTCGGGGGCGCCGGCCTCGTCGAGCAGGTCGCTCAGCGTGATGGTGCCGATCTCGTGGCTCTCGAAGCTCTCGCGTGCCTCGCGGTGCTGGTCGTCGGCCCCGAAGCCACCGATCGTCGAGAGCGCCGGTCGACCCTGCACGGTGTGGAAGGACACCGTCTCGCCGGTCTTGTCGTAGACGCACTGGGTCGAGACCGCGCAGCGCCGGTTGGCGAAGAGCGCCTTGGTGTAGCTCGGGTGCGGCTCTGACACCACGCCGCGCCAGCCGACGCGCTCGAGGAGGTAGGAGTTGGAGAAGTCCTTGCCGCCCAGAGCACCGAACTCGCAGAAGTAGCCGTCGACGGCGAACCCGCTCTCCCACAGGGCCCACAGGTCCTGGATGCGCTGCGAGTAGGTGGTCCTCAGCATCGCCTCGGCGAACGCGAGGAACGCCTCACGGTCCCCGCGCTGGACGGTCGCCGGGTCGATCGCCAGGGCCGGGGTCGCAGCCGCGGACCGCACG
>CALRVO020000317.1:0-5250 GCA_943371595.1 Sphingomonas paucimobilis | reverse complement strand
GTCGCCCCACAGCATCACCGTGGGACGGCCGAACTCGAACGGCACCAGGTCGCACTGACCGGGCCTGGAGGGGATGATCTCCTGCTCGCCGATGCACGACTCGGGCATCACGGGGACGTTGGAGAGCTGCTCGGTCACCGACTCCCAGTGCGGGGAGGTCTCGGCCTCCTCGGCCAGGGCGAGTGCGCCGCCGCTGAGCCCGGCCACGCACGACATGGCGAGCACGCCGCTGATCATCACGCGCCGCGAGCCCCAGGTACGGCTCTTGGTGACGGTGCCGGAGCGCTTGTAGAACAGGCCCTCGATGTAGCGGTAGCTGAGCCAGGCGACGAACAGCGCGGCGAGCACCAGCAGCACCCGCACGTAGAGCGGGGGCGGCGCCAGGTTGAGCGACTCGCCCAGCACCAGGAACGGCCAGTGCCAGAGGTACCACCCGTAGGAGACGAGCCCGAGGCCGACGAGGAAGCGCATCGACAGGAACCGGGTCGCGACGGTCGGCCCGCCCACCCCGGCCCACACGAGCAGGGCGGCAGCGGCGCACGGCAGCAGCGCCCAGTAGCTCGGGTAGCCCTCGACCGGCATCGGCTTCCACAGCACGAACGCGATGATCGCGACCCCGGCCAGGCCCATCACCTCGCGCAGGTCCTCGGCGGCGCGGACCTTGCGCACGACCAGGGCGAGCGCGACGCCGATGAGGAACTCGAAGGCCCGGGTGATCGGGAGGTAGTAGGCGGCGTCGGGGTTGCTGTCGGCCAGCGAGATGGCCAGCCACAACGAGGCGACGCCGAGGACGACGGTGGTGAGCAGCAGGGTGCGGACGACGGGCATCCGCAACAGCTTGGACACGGCCCAGGCGAGCAGGATGGCGAGCGGGAGGGCGAGGTAGAACTGCTCCTCGACCGACAGCGACCAGGTGTGCAGCAGCACGCCGGTGCCGGGCTGGTGGCTGAAGTAGTCGACGTCGCCGGCGCTGCTGGCGTTGAGGAAGAAGAAGTTGGACACGAAGCCGGCCGCCGCCGCGGCCGACCGGGCGGTCTGCTGCTGGGGGCCCTCGCCGCCGGCCCCGGTCGGGGTGAGGATGAAGTAGCTCAGCACCAGGACGCCGATGATCATCGTCGCCTTGGCGGGGATGAGGCGGCGCGCGCGGCGGGCGTAGAACGCGCCCCACTTGATCGCCCCGGTCTTGGTGAACTCGTACATCAGCAGGCCGGTGATGACGTAGCCGGAGACGACGAAGAACAGGTCGAGGCCGATGTAGGCGCCCTCGAAGCCGGGCACCTTGGCGTGGAAGCCCATCACCATGATCGCGGCCGCACCGCGGATGCCGTCGATGTCGGGGCGGTACTCGCCGCGGCTGGCCGGCGTGGTCGCGTTGCGGGCGCTCTTGGCCGGGGCCGGCGAGGTCGCGTCGACGGTGTCGCGCTGCTTGTCGGGCTCGGGCTCGCCGCCGGGGCGGGTAGCGGTCAGGGTGGAACTACTCACAGGCGCACCCTTCCGTCACGTCCCCATGCTTCGGCCGCGGCGACGCAATCTGTCCGCAGCGCGACCATTATGCGGCTTCGAGGCTGTTCGTGGTGAACCAACGTACGGATTGGACCAGCGGCGAACCGCGTCGCCGCCTACCGTGGTCCCGTGAGCGACGGCCGGCGCAACCCGTTCGGCTCACGGCTCCTCGGTCCGGCCGACCAGAGCGCCCGCTCGCTGCGGATCCGCGTGCAGCTGCTCCTGACGGGACTGCTCGTGACGACCAACGTCGTCGGCGCCGGGGTCGTCGTCGTGATCTCGAGCGTGGTGATCCCGGCGCCCACGGCCACCCGAGGGACCATCCTGTCGCTGGCCATCGCGGTGCCGGTCTACGTCGCCGTGGCGGTCGTCGTCGGGGTGGTCGTGGGCACGACGACGACGCTGCGGGCGATGCGCTGGGCCATCGCCGGCACCACGCCGGACGCCGAGGACCGCGAGCGGGCCCTGCGGGTGCCGTTGCGTCTCACGCAGCTGCAGGGCGTGCTCTGGTTCGGGGCTGCGGGGCTGTTCACCGGCCTGGCGGTCCTGCTGCAGCCGTCCCGGGCGCTCACGACCTTCGCGACCGTGGCCATCGCCTCGGTCGTCGTGTGTGCGGTGGCCTACCTGTTCACGCAGTTCGCGGTCCGCCCGATCTCGGCGCGGGCACTCGCAGCGGCGCCGCTGACGTCGCGGCCGCGCGGGGTCGGCGTCGGCGAGCGGCTGGTCATCTTCTGGTGCCTCGGCACCGGCGTACCGATGCTCGGCCTCGTGCTCGCCGCACTCCTGGCCCTCGTCGACCCGAGTGCCACCTCCCTGACCCGGCTCGCGGTCACGACCCTGGTCATCGGCGGCGTCGTGCTGGTCTTCGGGCTGATGGTCGCCGTGCTCAACGCGCGCTCGGTGGTCGCGCCGGTGCTGTCGGTGCGTGACGCCCTGCTCGACGTCGAGCGCGGTGACCTCGACCGCGAGGTGCCGGTGTACGACGGCACCGAGCTGGGCCTGCTGCAGTCGGGCTTCAACCAGATGGTCCACGGGCTGCGCGAGCGCGAGCACCTGCGTGACCTCTTCGGGCGCCACGTCGGCCAGGAGGTCGCCGCCGCGGCCGCAGCCGGGTCCGTCGAGCTCGGGGGCGAGACCCGGGTGGCCTCGGTGCTCTTCGTCGACCTCGTCGGGTCGACCGGCTTCGCCACCCGGCACTCGCCGGGCGAGGTCGTCGAGATGCTCAACCGGTTCTTCGGCGTCGTGGTCGACGAGGTCGACCGCCACCACGGACTGGTCAACAAGTTCGTGGGCGACGCCGTGCTGGCCGTCTTCGGCGCCCCGGTCGAGCTCGACGACCACGCCGACCAGGCCCTGCGCGCGGCCCGGGCCATGGCCGCGCGGCTGGCCGCCGAGGTGCCGGAGGTCGGCGCCGGCATCGGGGTCGCGACCGGTGAGGTCGTCGCGGGCAACGTCGGGCACCGCAGCCGGTTCGAGTACACCGTCATCGGCGACGCGGTGAACTCAGCGGCCCGGCTCACCGACCTGGCCAAGGACGTCCCGGGCTGCGTGCTCGTCGCGAGGGTCACGGTCGCCTCGGCCGCCGCCGACGAGGCCACCCGCTGGACGGCGTACGACGAGGTCGTGCTGCGCGGCCGGTCGACGGCCACCGAGGTCGCCGTGCTTGCTCGACGCCCCTGACCGGTCCGCCCCGCGGAGATAGTCCCTGACGCATATCAACCCGGGACGGCCCAGATCGTTGATCTACGTCAGGGACTACCCCGACCTTGCTAGCCGGGAGCCAGCGATCTGCTAGCCGAGGGAGGCGACCGCGGCGTCGTAGTCGGGCTCGGTGCCGATCTCGGGGACGAGCTGGCTGTGGATCACGGTGCCGTCGCGGTCGACGACGACCACCGAGCGGGCGAGCAGGCCCTCGAACTTGCCGTCGGCGAGCGAGACGCCGTAGTCGGCGCCGAACGACGACTTGTAGCTCGACGCGGCGACGACCTTGTCGATGCCCTCGGCCCCGCAGAAGCGGGCCTGGGCGAACGGCAGGTCGGCCGAGACGTTGACGACGACGGTGTCGTCGAGCGAGGCGGCGAGCTCGTTGAACTTCTTGACGCTCGCGGCGCACACGCCGGTGTCGACGCTCGGGAAGATGTTGAGGACCGTCCGGGTGCCGGAGGCGAGGGTGACCTCGCTGAAGTCGGAACCGGTGAGGGTGAACGCCGGTGCGGTGGCGCCCACCGCGGGGAGCTCACCGACGGTCTGACAGGGGTTGCCGCCGAGGGCAGTAGTGGCCATGCCCCATTGATAGCAGCACCGGGCGTGGGGTCGCCCCGGGGCCTCAGCCGACGGGACGGCTCTCGTCGCGCACCAGGGACGGGTCGAGGGGCACGGGCACGGTCTCGTCGTCGGGGACGGTGTAGGTGACCAGGCAGGTGTCGTGGTCGTCGTCGGCCACGGCAGGGTCGTCGACGAGTCCGAGGAAGTCGCAGTAGAGCGCGGCGTCCTCGGCGGTGAGGGTGCCCGGATCGGGCTCGAGCTCAGGCTCGGCGGGGTCGCCCGGAGACGCGGGCGGTGTGGTGGGGACGGGCTCGTCACTGGGCTCGTCGGTGGGCTCGCCGGTGGGCTCGCCGGTCGGTGCCGGTGGCTCCGGCGGCGACGGCGGGCCGCTCGGGGTGCCGGGATCGGCGGGCGGCGTCGCCGGGTCGGACGGCGCAGCGGGCTCGGCGGGCGCGGGCTCGGCGGGGACGGGCTCGGCGGGGACGGGCTCGGCCGCGGGAGCGGGCGCGCCGGCCGGCAGGGTGACGGGCTGCGCGGCGGTGGTCGCCCGGACACGCACCGGCTGGGCGGCCGCCTCGGCGGCGGGCACGTAGGGCCCGGTGGGCACGAGCGGACCGATCGGGCCGACCTGGCTGGTGCGCGCCGAGACCACCGGGGCCGGCCCCGCGGTGTAGTCGCCGCGCAGGTAGCCCTGCAGCAGGGCGAGGACCTGGGTGACGTAGGCGTCGCTGTGGTTGTAGCGGTGGACCGCGACCCGCTGACCGGGGGTGCGGGAGAGGTCGTCGTCGCCGGAGCAGAGGTAGACGGCCGCCCCGAGGGCCGCGTCGTCGAGGTCACCGGGGTCGCGTGCCCCGTCGTCGTCGGCGTCGACCCCGACGACCGACCAGGTCGACGGGATGAACTGCATCGGCCCGACGGCGCGGTCGAAGCGCGTGTCGCCGTCGTACTGGCCGGCGTCGGTGTCGCGGACGACGGCGGTGCCGCGGCGGCCGTCGAGGACCGGCCCGATGATCGCGGGCCGCGCGACGCCGTCGGCACCGAGCACGGCGCCGCCGAAGCGGCCGTGGTCGGACTCGACCCGACCGATGGCCGCCAGCAGCTGCCAGCTGAGCCGGCAACCCGGGTCGGCGGCGTTGATGACGGTCTCGGCGCGCTGGTAGGCCGCGAGGGCGACCGAGGGGATGTCGCTCGGCGAGGGCGTCGTGGCGACCGTGGCGAACCGCCCGTCGGAGGCGGTGATGCCCTCGGGGTCGGACAGGCTGGCGGGCTGGTCGACCGGCGCTGCGGGGAGTGACGTGCCGTCGGGCAGGGGGCGCGGCGCGGGGTCAGCGGTGGCCGGCGTCGTCGCGGACGCACCCGCCCGGACCGGGTCGGGGGCGGCGAGGTGGGCGGTCCACGCGGCCGAGGCCACCACCAGCGGGACCACGGCCGCGACCCGCTTGAGGCGGGTCGCTCGCGGGGTCGCGCGGGGAGTCGCACGAG
>CALRVO020000316.1:0-5253 GCA_943371595.1 Sphingomonas paucimobilis | reverse complement strand
GGCAACCGAAGCTCCTATGTCAAGCCGCTTGGTGGTGCGTCGGGTTTCGGTGGTGCTCGGCGTCGGCTTGCATGGCTTGGTAGATGACGTCAACGAGGTGGCGTTTCAAGACGCGGTACGCGCCCGCGGTGGTGTCGCCGTGGGCTCGGCGGCGTTTCCACAGAGCAGCGGCGTCAGGGTGGTGGGTTTTCTGGGTGATCGCGACGCGGTGGATGGCGCAGTTGAGCTGTCGGTTCCCGCCGCGGTGAAGTCGGTGGCGTTCGCGGTTGCCGGACCAAACCGGGATACAGGCGGTCCCGGCGTGGTGGGCGAGCTTGGCGGAGGTGGCGAAGCGATCGATGCCGGCGACCTCGCCGAGGATCTTGGCTGCGGTGAGTCCTGAGATCCCGGTGATGGCCATCAGGGCTGGGGCCATCGGGGTGACGCGGTTGGTCAGGTCGCGCTCGAGCTCGTTGATCCGCTGGGTCGCTGCGCTGATCGCAGCGACCAGCTCCAAGGCTAGGTCGCGACGCACCTGCGCCGGCAGACGTTGTAGGTCGGCGCTCAGATGCTTAAGCGTGATCTGACGGGTCATGGCCCGCAGCGGGGGCTCCAGCCCCGGGTCGAGGTCGACCAGGTGCCAACGCAGCCGGTTGATCATCCGGGTCCGCTCAGCGACCAGGGCTTCGCGGTGATCGACCAGCAGCCGCAGGTCAAGGCACTCAGCATCGAGATGGGCTGCGGGCAGGTCGGGTTCGCGGAGCACCGCGCGGGCCACGGCCAGGGCATCGATCGGGTCGGACTTGCCCCGCTCGCGACCGGTGCGTCGGGCCTGGCCCATCAGCTTGGTCGGGACCGTCTTGACCCTCTCCCCGGCCGCGATCAAGTCACGCAGCAACCGTCCAGCTACGTGCCGGCCGTCCTCCACGCCCCACTGGCGATCGCTGAACTGACTGGCCCACCGGGCGAGCTCGAGATGACCTTGACTGGTCGACTTCACCGTCTTGTGTCGCAGCCGGACTCCGTGTTCATCGACTGCGACCACAGTGTGGCTGTGCTTGTGCGGGTCCACTCCCAGGATCACCATGGGAACCGTCTCCTTCGTCTTGAGGTGACAACAACCGGTCGGGTTGGCCGGCGGACACGCCTCAATCGAGGGAGTTCCACGCTCCTATCAAGTCACGCCGGCCGACCCGGTCCTGACCGCCATGGACATTTCGGTCGAAGGCCGCGAGCCCCGCGAACGGGACCCCGAACAGTCACGAGATGAGTCACCCGGCGATCAGGACCGAGCCTCCACCCACCTGGGATGGAATGACCAGGCTGACATTGAGTCACGAGACCACACCAGGCCGCACCCCCGCTCCAACCCGCCCCGGGTCTCGAGTGGTCCGGGTCGAGCGGCCGCGCGCGTAGTCGATCGCGTCTCGGCGTCAAGGACGCTTCGCGCCGCTGCGCGGCCGCCTTCGGCGGTCCTTGACCCCGAGCCTCTCGCGATCGACTGACGGCGCGCTCAACGGCGGAGCCTCGCAAGCTCGGCCCGCCGCCGCTGGCGCGGCCGCCCGATCCTGCGACTGGCGAGGATCGTCCGCACGTGGGCGGGGGAGATCCTCGCCGGTCGCCATGAGGACGCGGGTGTAGAGCTCGATCTGCGATCTCGACGTGGCTGGTACGTCGAGATCGCAGATCGAGGCGCGTCTCGTGACTCTCGGGTCGTCCGCGCCGACGAGGGCGCGGCTTGCCGCTGCCCGCGTGCGCCATCCCAGTATTCCGCGAGACCCGGAATCACAGCCAGGCGCGCGGACAACCCCACGCACCACGAACCCAGGCCGACCCAGATCCCGCGCGAACCGGGACAGCGTACGGAGTCAGGTCAGGGAACGACGCCGTTGGCCACGAAGGCGGCGTACGGGTCGACGGGGTCACCGCCGCCGGGGCGGACCTCGACGTGCAGGTGGGAGCCAGTGACGTTGCCGGTGGAGCCGATGGTGCCGATGATCTCGTCGCCGGTGACGACGTCGCCGACCGAGACGTACTGCGTCGTCTGGTGGCAGTACCAGATCTCGGTGCCGTCCTCGAGGGTGACCACGGTCTTGTTGCCGTAGGCGCCGTCGTAGCCGGCGAAGGTCACGACGCCGTTGGCGACGGCGTGGATCGGGTCGCCGTTCTCACCGTTGAAGTCGAGGCCGGTGTGGTAGCTGGCCCAGAGGCCGTACTCACCGAAGCGGGCGGTCAGGACCACCGGGTCGGTGGGGAGGAACCAGCGGTTCTCCTTGATCTTGGCGGCCTGCTTCTCGGCCTGGGCCGCGAGGGCGCCGAGGGCGGCGTTGCGCTCCTGGGCCTGGGCCTCGGCGACCGCGACCAGGTCGGACCCGGCGGCCTGCCCGAGCGTGTCGCGCGGACCGCTGCGGCTCAGGGAGGTGCGCAGGTCACCGACGGTGGCGATGCCGCCCGAGCCGCCGAGCGCGCTCGCGGGACGTACGGCGTTGGTCGCGGTGCCGGTGAGGGCCGGCGGCGGGCTGGTGGGGGAGAACAGGACGCCGCCCACGACGGCGGCCATGGTCGCGACACCCAGCAGCACCGGCGGCGACGGCAGGCCGCGGAAGAGCGGCCCACGCGAACCGGCGTGCTTGACGGCCTTGCGCTTGCCGGGCGTCTGGGCACGGACCAGGGGCAGCTCGGCGGTGTGGTCGAGGTCGCCGAAGTAGTGCGTCGCGGTCGACACCTCACGCGGCGTGGTCGTCGACTCGACCTGGCCGAGGGGTCCGTCGCTCCGGGTCTCCGAGGGTCGGCGGGCTGGGCCGCGACGTTCCGCTCGGTGATGTCCCATGAAACAGACGACTCCTGGAGAGAGGACAGGTGGGCGCGTGCTGGTTGCGCCGACGATGCTCGGGAGTGGGGTTCCGCAGCGGGAACGCTTCGGCGCGGCACCGACTGTAACGGATCGGTGTCGGGCCCGGTAATCGGCCGCGAACCCAGTGTGGACGACCGTCGCCACCCCTGGGGGCGAAACGCGAGAACCGGTCACACGTGCGCCGCGTCACCCGGCGGGGGCCCGCGGACCGACCTCGTCGGCGGCGTCGGACACCGCGGGTCTAGGGTCTGGCTGAAAATGCCTTGCGCGAGGACGATCCTGTCGCGCGCAGCCAAGAGACACCGAGAGACTGGTGGACCAGTGGATCTGATGGAGTACCAGGCGAAGGAGCTCTTCGCCAAGCACGGTGTGGTGACGACCCTCGGGGTCGTCGTCGAGACCGCCGACGCAGCCAAGGCTGCCGCCGAGGAGATGGGCGGTGTGACCGTCGTCAAGGCGCAGGTCAAGGCCGGTGGTCGCGGCAAGGCCGGTGGCGTCAAGCTCGCCAAGACCGCCGACGAGGCCTTCGAGCACGCGTCGAACATCCTCGGCATGGAGATCAAGGGCCTGACGGTCAACCGGGTGCTGGTCACGCCGGCCACGCCGCCGGTGGAGGAGTACTACTTCTCCTTCCTGCTCGACCGCGCCAACCGGCAGTACCTCTGCATCGCCTCGGTCGAGGGTGGGGTGGAGATCGAGGAGGTCGCCAAGACCAACCCCGACGCCGTCGCGCAGATCCCGATCGACCCGGGCACCGGCGTCGACGCCGCCAAGGCGCGTGAGATCGCGACGCAGGCCAAGTTCCCCGAGGCCGTCTTCGAGCAGGCCGTCACCATGATCGAGGCCCTCTACACGGTCTTCGTCGAGGAGGACGCGACGCTCGTCGAGGTCAACCCGCTCGCCCGTCTCGAGGGCGACAAGCTCGAGGCGCTCGACGGCAAGGTGTCGCTCGACGACAACGCCTCCGAGGTGCGTCACCACGAGCACGAGGCCTTCGAGATCAAGGACGAGACCGACCCGCTCGAGGCCAAGGCCAAGGCCAAGGGCCTCAACTACGTCAAGCTCGACGGCCAGGTCGGCATCATCGGCAACGGCGCGGGCCTGGTCATGTCGACCCTCGACGTCGTCGCCTACGCCGGCGAGGCCCACGGTGGCGTCAAGCCGGCCAACTTCCTCGACATCGGTGGCGGCGCCAACGCCCAGGTGATGGCCGACGGCCTCGACGTGATCCTCAACGACGAGCAGGTCAAGAGCGTGTTCGTCAACGTCTTCGGCGGCATCACCGCCTGTGACGAGGTCGCCAACGGCATCAAGGGCGCCCTCGAGATCCTCGGCGACGCGGCCACCAAGCCGCTCGTCGTACGCCTCGACGGCAACAACGTCGACAAGGGACGCGCGATCCTCGACGAGCTCAACCACCCGCTCGTCACCCAGGTCGACACCATGGACGGCGCGGCCGACAAGGCCGCCGAGCTGGCGCACGCCAACCAGGACGGGGGCAACTGACATGTCCATCTACCTCAACAAGGACAGCAAGATCATCGTCCAGGGCATCACCGGCGGGATGGGTGCCAAGCACACCACCCTGATGCTCCAGTCCGGCAGCAACATCGTCGGCGGCGTCAACGCCCGCAAGGCCGGCACCACCGTCGAGCTCGACGGCAAGGAGCTCCCGGTCTTCGGCACCGTCGAGGAGGCCATGAAGGAGACCGGCGCCGATGTGTCGGTCGCGTTCGTGCCGCCGGCGTTCACCAAGGACGCCTGCCTCGAGGCCATCGACGCCGGCATCGGCCTGCTCGTGGTGATCACCGAGGGCGTGCCCGTCCAGGACACCGCCGAGGTGTGGTCCTACCTGCAGAGCGAGGCCAACAAGGCCGGCACCCGGATGATCGGCCCCAACTGCCCGGGCATCATCACCCCCGGTGAGTCCCTGGCCGGCATCACGCCCCACACCATCGCCGGTAGCGGCCCGGTCGGCCTGGTGTCCAAGTCGGGCACGCTGACCTACCAGATGATGTACGAGCTCAAGGACTACGGCTTCTCGACCGCCATCGGCATCGGCGGCGACCCCATCATCGGCACCACCCACATCGACGCGCTCGCCGCGTTCGAGGCCGACCCCGACACCAAGGCGATCGTGATGATCGGCGAGATCGGCGGCGACGCCGAGGAGCGGGCGGCGGCCTACATCAAGGACAACGTGACCAAGCCGGTCGTCGGCTACGTCGCGGGGTTCACGGCGCCGGAGGGCAAGACCATGGGCCACGCCGGCGCCATCGTGTCCGGCTCCTCGGGCACCGCGCAGGCCAAGAAGGAGGCCCTCGAGGCCGTCGGCGTCAAGGTCGGCAAAACGCCGTCCGAGACTGCCGAGCTGATGCGCGAGGTCCTGCGCAACCTCTGATCCACGCCTCACCCAGGTC
>CALRVO020000315.1:0-5261 GCA_943371595.1 Sphingomonas paucimobilis | reverse complement strand
CCCCTCCGCGCAACAACGGCCCGCGCGAGCCCCGTGGCAACGCCACGGCCGAGCCGGTCGAGCCGGCCGAGGCGCCGGCGCCCGAGCAGCCGGCCGAGGAGCCGGACCCCGAGCCCGCCAACCCGCCGGCTCCCGGCAACGGCGGCGGCAACGGTGGTGGCAACCTGCCCTCGCTGCCCCTCCCCCCGGTCACCGTCCCGGCGCTGCCCGAGACCAACATCGACCCGGTCGACGACGTCCTCACCCTCGCCCAGGCGATCGTGCAGTGCACCCTCGACGGCAAGATCAACAACCTGTTGCGCAACGACGACCCGTTCGACCTGTGCGTGAAGGACTACACCACCAAGCCCTGACGCCGTCCCAGCGCTCGAAGGCCCGCCACCTGTCGTGGCGGGCCTTCTGCTTTCTCTCGGATCCGGTTCTCGCTGCGTCTCATCGGGCTCGGTCCTCGGGGCTCGGGGCTCGACAGGTCCGTGTCTCGGCGCGCGGGTCGTCACCACACCTAGATCTGCGATCTCGACGTACCAGCCACGTCGAGATCGCAGATCGAGCTCTGTACCCGCGTCCTCATGGCGACCGGCGAGGATCTCCCCCGCCCACGTGCGGACGATCCTCGCCAGTCGCGAGATCGGGCGGCCGCGCCAGCGGCGGCGGGCCGAGGAACGAGGCTCCGCCGTTGAGCGCGCCGTCAGTCGATCGCGAGAGGCTCGGGGTCAAGGACGCCCGCAGGGCGCCACGCAGTGGCGGAGCGCAGCGACGTTCTTGACGCCGAGACGCGATCGACTACGCGCGCGGCCGCCCGACCCGGACCCCATGAAGCCCGCATCGGGTTGGCAGCGCCGGTGCGGCTGGTGTGGTCTCGTGACGGTCGCGGGCGACCTCCTCGACCACCGTGGGGTGACGGTCGCGGGCAACCTCCTCGACCACCGTGGGGCAACCTCCTCCACCGCCGTGGGGCGACCTCCTCGACCACCGTGGGGGCCGCCCCGCTCGACCACCCTGGCCGCCGGGGGCACGGTGGACCAGTCACCCTGTCCGCCGACCCGGCGGGGAATGACGACAATCACTCCCTTCTTGATATTTTGCGCACACCATGACCGTGGGGACGCCTGAGACTGCTCCCGCATTCCGGGGCGACGTCCAGGGGATGCGGGCTGTCGCCGTGCTCGCGGTGATCGCGGCCCACGCAGCCATCCCCGGTTTCGGGGGCGGCTTCGTCGGCGTCGACGTCTTCTTCGTGCTCTCGGGCTACCTGATCACCCGCCTCGTCCTCGGCAGCATCGAGAAGGACGGGCGGTTCCGGATGGGGGCGTTCTACGCGCGCCGCGCCCGCCGCATCGTCCCGGCAGCGACCGTGGTGCTGACCCTCACGATGCTCGCGTCGGTCGTCTACCTCAACTTCCTCGACGTCATCGACGCCAGCCGAGACGCCGTGTGGGCGGCGTTCTTCGGGGCCAACCTGCGCTTCGCCACCGAGGGCGTCGACTACTTCTCGCTCGGCGAGTCCCCCTCGCCGGTCCAGCACTACTGGTCGCTGGCGGTCGAGGAGCAGTTCTACGTCGTGTGGCCGGTGCTGGTGGCGCTGGCGGTGCTCCTGACCCGCGGCTGGCGCCGGTCGGTCGACGCCGAGGGCCAGCGCATCAAGCGTGGCGCCCCGGTGCGCACGATGGCCGTCTTCGCCGTGCTGATCGGGGCCGCGAGCCTGGCGTGGTCGGTGCACCGCACCGCCACCGAGCCCACCTCGGCCTACTTCTCCACCTTCACCCGGGCGTGGGAGCTCGCCGCCGGTGTCCTGGTCGCCCTGCTGCTGCACCACCGTGCGGGCCTGCGGTGGCGCGTGGTCACCGAGCCCCTGGCGCTCGCCGGCCTGGCCGGCATCGTCGTCGCGATCACGGCGTACGACACGAGCATGGCGTTCCCGGGCTACGAGGCCCTGCTGCCGGTGCTGTCGACCGCGGCGCTGATCATCGCCGGCGCCCACGCCGACGTGCGACCACTGGTGAGCCGGGGGCTGAGCGTCCGACCGCTGCGCCTGATCGGCGACTGGTCCTACTCGCTCTACCTGTGGCACTGGCCGATCATCGTGATCCCGCAGGTGCACATGGGCCGGTCGCTCAACGTCACCGAGACGCTGATCGCGGTCGCCCTCATCTTCCAGTTCGGCTACCTCACCCACCGCTTCGTCGAGCAGCCGTTCCGCACCGGCACGTTCTGGCGGGTGCGCGAGTGGCGTGGCCTGGTGCTCTACCCGGCCTCGCTCGTGCTGGTCCTGCCGACCGTGCTGGGCGGCTACAACGTCGCCGAGTACCTCGGCAGCGAGCGCGGCAACGACCGCGCCATCACCACCGACGACTACGGCATCAGCGACCAGGACGAGGTCGTGGGCCTGGTCGAGGCGTCGGTCGAGGCCGCACGGGTGGGCGCCAAGATCCCCAGCGACCTGACCCCCGACCTGCTCGAGCTCGCCGACGACATCGCCGACGTCGGCCAGTGCAACTACCAGCTGCCGGAGCGACCGGTCTGCGAGCGGGGCGACGTCGGCTCCGACAAGGTCATCGTGGTCACCGGTGACTCCCACGCGCGCGCCTGGATCCCTGCGTTCGAGAAGATCGCCGCCGAGGCCGGCTACGCGACCTACTACTTCGTCAAGCAGCAGTGCACCGCCGCCTTCGTCGACCCCGGGCGGTTGGGCACCGGCGACCCCTGGCCCGAGTGCGAGGACTTCCACGACTGGGTCATCGACCGGGTCACCGAGCTCCGCCCCGACCTGATGATCGTCGCCACGTCACCGCCGCCCGCCGGGGTCTACGACAACAGCGGCAACCTGGTCACCTCGCGCGAGGGCGTCCACGACCAGCTCGCCGGCGGTTTCGACGACGCCTTCGCGACGTACGAGCCGCTGGTCGACCGGCTGGTGCTGCTCGAGGACGTGCCGCGGCTGCCCGAGGAGCCCGGCTCGTGCCTGGCCGCCCACGAGCTGATGCGCGACTGCACGTTCGGCCCGACCGACTACAACGAGGAGATGCGCCAGGTCTCCGTCGACGCCGCCGAGCGCGCCGGGATCGACCACGTCGACCCGACGTCGTGGCTGTGCGCCGACGACCAGTGCCCGGTGGTCATCGGGTCCACGATCGCCTACCGCGACCGCTCCCACATCACCTCGACCCGCGCCGCCGAGCTGTGGTGGCCGCTCGGGGTGGCGCTCGGTCTGGTCGACGACCCGAGCGCCGACGACCGCAAGCGCCGCAACCGCGACCGCGACGAGTCCACCGAGTCCCCCGTCCTGCCCGACGAGATCGACCCCACCGAGCCGAGCGCCCCCGACACCACTCCGACCGAGGCGCCCTAGTCCGCGGCTGGTCGCCGTCCGACCGACGGCAGCCCCCCGCGGCGTCAGTGCCCGGCGAGGCCGGAGATGCGGATGCCCGAGTGGATCTTGTAGCGCTTGTTGATCGAGATCAGCACCGCGGTGAGCGGCTCGAGCTGACGGGCCAGCCGCAGGCGACCGGCGTCGATGCCGTCACGGCCCGACAGCGAGCGGGCCAGCTCGATGACGACCGCCTTGGCGTCGGCGTCGTCGCCGCAGACCAGGACGTCCTCGTCGTCGAGGAGGTCCTTGTCGCCCCACAGGGTGACAGCGGAGACGTGGTGGAACGCGCCGACGACGCTGGCACCCGGTGCGATGCGCTGCGCCGACTCGGCGGCCGACCCCTCGCCGCCGTCGACGACGCGGCCGCTGGGGCCCTGCTTGTCGAAGGCGAGCGGGTTGACGCAGGAGACGACGACCTTGCCGTCGAGCGCACCCCCCTCGGCGAGCGCGGTGACGAGCTCGTCGTGCCCGTCGTAGGGGATCGCGAGCAGGACGACGTCGGCACCCTCGAGCGCGTCGGCGTTGCTCGCGCCCGAGACCTGACCGGCACCCTCGACGTCGGCGAGCCGGGCGGTGACCTCCTCGGCGACCGGGACCGCCTTCTCGGCGGCGCGGGAGCCGAGCACGACGGTGTGCCCGTGGCGGGCGAAGCGGTAGCCGAGGCCCTTGCCCTGCGGCCCGGTGCCTCCGATGACGGCGATGCGATAGCTCATGGTGGCGATCCTGCCAGGTAGGACACCCTCCCCGACGCCCGCCCGCACTGTGACACTATCGCTGTCACAGTCACGTCACCCCACCGTCACCGCCGACCTCGCAGGAGCCCCGATGAAGCTGTCCACGATGCTGATGTATGACGGCAACCCCCGTGCCGCGGCCGACCAGGTCGTCGACCTCGAGCGGGCCGGGCTCGACCTGGTGTGGGTGGCGGAGGCCTACGGCTTCGACTCCCCCACGCTGATGGGCTACCTGGCCGCCAAGACCGAGCGGGTCGAGATCGGCGCCGGCATCCTCAACGTCTTCTCCCGCACCCCCGGCGCCCTGCTGCAGACCGCCGCGGGCCTCGACAACGTCTCTGCCGGCCGCGCCGTGCTCGGCCTCGGTGCCTCCGGGCCCCAGGTCATCGAGGGCTTCCACGGACTGCCCTACAAGCGCCCGCTGGGCCGCACCCGCGAGGTCATCGAGGTCGTGCGCCAGGGCCTGCGCCGCGAGCCGCTCGAGCACCAGGGCCGCGACTTCACCCTGCCGCTCCCGGCCGACCAGGGGACCGGGCTGGGCAAGGCCCTCAAGCTGCTCACCAAGCCCGAGCGGGCCGACGTACCGATCTGGGTGGCCGCGCTGGGCGACAAGAACGTCGAGATGACCGCCGAGATCGCCGACGGCTGGCTGCCGCACCTGGTCTACCCCGAGAAGGTCGCGGAGACCTGGGGCGCGCCGCTGGCGGCCGGCAAGGCCAAGCGCTCGGCCGACCTCGGTCCGCTGCAGATGACCGGCGGCGGCATGCTCGCGATCGGCGAGGGCGAGGAGACCAAGGCGATGCTCGACTTCGCCCGACCGCTCTTCGCGCTCTACGTCGGAGGCATGGGCGCCAAGGGCAAGAACTTCTACAACGACCTGGCCTGCCAGTACGGCTACGAGAAGGAGGCCACCGAGATCCAGGACCTCTACCTCAGCGGCAAGAAGAAGGAGGCCGAGGCGCTGGTCCCCCTCGAGTGGCTCGAGGCCGCCAACCTGGTCGGCCCGCGGTCCTACGTCGCCGAGCGCGTCGAGGCCTTC
The DNA here is from genome assembly GCA_943371595.1 of Sphingomonas paucimobilis. GTDB lineage: Bacteria > Actinomycetota > Actinomycetes > Propionibacteriales > Nocardioidaceae > Nocardioides. The sequence continues at coordinate 118 of CALRVO020000315.1, read as the reverse complement.
CGCGAGGCCGGCATCACCCACCTCAACGTGATACCCGCCTCCGCCGACCCCGCCGCCACCCTCGCCGAGCTCAAGGACATCGTCGGCTGACCTCGTCGAGTCGGCTCATATGTGCGCC
>CALRVO020000314.1:0-5263 GCA_943371595.1 Sphingomonas paucimobilis | reverse complement strand
CACCAGCGTGGTCTTGCCGGCGCCGTTGGGCCCGAGGAGCGCGACGCGCTCGCCGCGGTGGACGTGCAGGTCGACGCCGAAGAGGGCCTGGTGGCCGTCGGGGTAGGCGTAGGCGAGGCCGCGGACGTCGAGGACGGGGATCACGAGGGCAGCCTGCCGGTGTAGCCGCGCGACAGCATCGCCAGGTGCACGCGCTCGCCGCGCTCGTAGCTGCGGATGAACAGCGCCCCGAACGACCGGGCCAGCACCGGCCAGTGCCGCGGGTCTCGCGCGGTGAAGCCGCGGGACTCGCGGGCGACCTTCATCCGGCGCAGCTCGTCGGTCACGACCTCGAGGTAGCGGATCATGAAGCCCATGATCTGCACAAGCAGCGCCGGCACCCGCAACCGGGTGAGGCCCTGCAGCAGCGCCTGGGGCTCGGTCGTGGCGGCCAGGGTGAGGCTGGCCATCACCCCGAGGGTCGCGGTGATCAGCAGCTTGACGCCCGCGTGCAGGCCGGACTCGCTGACCGAGACGCCCAGGACCTCGGTGCTCGGCCCGGTCGCGACGAACGGCAGGAGCACCGCGAAGAACACGAACGGCACCTCGACGACCATCCGCTTGAGCAGGTAGGTCGGCGGCACGTGGCTCAGGGCGATCACGCCGAGGAGCAGCGTGAGGTAGGCGGCGTACGCCGGCCACCACCCGCGCGGGGTCGCCACGACGACGAGCATGAACACCACGAGGGCGACGACCTTGAGGTGCGCCGGGGCGCGGTGGACCCGGGAGTGGGCGTGGAAGTGCAGCTGGTGCCCGTGGGCGCCGCCCATCACAGACCCATCAGACGGACGCGTCCGCGTCCGAGGCGTGCTGCGCGGCGTCGTCCCCGGCGTCGTCCTGGCTGGTACGCCGCCGCAGCAGCATCGTCAGGCCCCCGGCCAGACCGAGCACGACGACGACGCCGACCACACCCGCGACACCGCCGCTGAGCCGGTCGTCGTCGACGAACGACGCGCCGTAGCCGGCGAACGGGCCGTCTCCGGTGGCGTGGGTCGTCTCGGTGTCGGCGAACCCCTGGTCCTCGGAGACCTTGGTCAGGCCGTCGGGAGTGCTGGCGGCGTAGTAGCTGACGAAGCCGGCCAGGACCAGGGTGACGAGCAGGATGCCGGCCGCCACGGCGCGGTGGGAGACGCGGTGGGAGACGTTCTTCATGCCGCTGCCCCCGCCGTCCGGACCTCGAGCGTGCGCGCCCGCAGCACCGACCGGGCGCCGTGGACGAGGTCGGGGCGCACGGCGATGATGCTGCCGACGGCGAGGAAGGTGATCACTCCCTCACCGATTCCGATCAGCACGTGGACGCCGAGCATGGCGGTGGCGAGCTGGCCGAGCGGGATGTCGGCGGTGCCGCCGACTGCGTAGAGGAGCACGAAGACCAGCGAGGCCACCGGCACGCTGACCAGCGCGGCGATGCCGGCCGCCAACGGCACCATCGAGGTCTTCTTGGGCAGCACCACCTGCAGGCCGCGGAAGACGACCCAGCCGACCACGACCGTGGTGACGCCCATCAGCACGATGTTGGTGCCGAGCGCGGTGATGCCGCCGTCGGCGAAGAGCAGGCACTGGACCAGGAGCACGACGCTGGTCGCGAGGAGGCCGGTCCAGGGCCCGACCAGCACAGCGGCGATCGCCCCGCCCATCAGGTGTCCGCTGGTGCCGCCCGCGACCGGGAAGTTGATCATCTGGGTGGCGAAGATGAACGCCGCGACCAGCCCCGCGAGGGGAGCGGTGCGGTCGTCGAGCTCGTGGCGGGCCTTGCGCAGGGACACCCCCACCGCGGCCGCGGCGACCGCGGCGGTCGCGACGGACGTCGGAGCGTCGAGGAATCCGTCAGGTACGTGCATGGCTCCGGCTCCACCCTCAGTAGGTTTGACATCGGATCGTCCCGATGTCGCCACACTATGTTGCTGCAACCAGTTCGCAACAACCGCCCGTTCGGATTTACCTACCGTTCCCCGCGAATCCACTCGGACAGGAGCCACCATGACCGCGAGCCAGCCCACCCGCCTCTCCCCCGGCGACACCGCCCCGGCCTTCACCCTCACCGACGACACCGGCGCCGAGGTGTCGCTGGCCGACCTCACCGCCGAGTCCAAGGTGGTCGTCTACTTCTACCCGGCCGCGATGACGCCGGGCTGCACCAAGCAGGCCTGCGACTTCAGCGACTCCCTCGACTCGCTGCAGGCCGCCGGCCTCACGGTCGTCGGCATCTCGCCCGACAAGCCCGAGAAGCTCGCGAAGTTCCGCGACAAGGACGGCCTGACCATCCGGCTGCTGTCCGACCCCGACAAGTCGGTGATGCAGGAGTGGGCCGCGTTCGGCGAGAAGACGATGTACGGCAAGACCGTCCAGGGCGTCATCCGCTCCACGTTCGTCGTCGGCACCGACGGCAAGATCGAGGTCGCCCAGTACAACGTCAAGGCCACCGGGCACGTCGCCAAGCTGCGTCGCGACCTCGGGCTCGACTGACACACTGGCTCCCAGCAAGACCCGCGGCACCGCCGCACCCCGCCGGAGTGGTGGAACTGGCAGACACGCAGGTTTTAGGTACCTGTGCCCTAGGGCGTAGGGGTTCGAGTCCCCTCTTCGGCACCCTTCTGACCTGCAACGCAGCAGGAATCACAGGACACTCGTACCCATCCGTCCCAGCTCTCGCTCGTCGCCACCGAGATGGTCGGGCTGGCACCGCGCTCAAGGTGGACCGCTTGCCCGTGCGACGGCTGATCCGGGTGCGCCGCGCGCGAAGGCGGGAGCTCTCACCAGCCAACGCACCACTCCCCGCCGCTGACCTGCATCTTTGCCGACCTGCGGAAGTCAGGGACCCACGCCCATCGCATTCGAGTCCCCTCTTCGGCACCCGCTGCGCTCCCGTCCCTATCCTGGGGCGGTGAGCGACCAGAGCCCGTGGGGCGCACCTCCGCCGAGCAACCCCTACGGGACCCCGGCGCCACCGCCCGGGCAACCCCCCTACCAGCCGCCCGCCGGCGGGTCGGGCTACGGCGGTGGGCCCCCGTCGTACGGCGTCCCGCTCCACCAGGGACCGCAGGGCCCCCAGGGGCCGAGGAAGCGGACCGGTCTGATCGTCGCGATCGTCGCCGCGGTGCTCCTGGTCGCGGCCGCGTTCACGGTGACCCTCGTGGTCGCCGGTGGCGACGACGAGCCCGACGAGGCGTCGAGCAGCGACCCGACCTCCCAGGCCACCGACCCGACGACCGACCCGACCGCTGACCCGACCACCGACCCGACGACGGAGCCGACCGACGACCCGTCGAGCGAGAGCACCGCTCCCCCGGCCGACGGCGACACGATCACCGGCGACGGCTACACCTACGCCCTCCCGGCGCCCGGGTGGAAGGAAGCCTCCGACGACGCCAGGGAGCTGGCCGCGACCATCGACACCGCGATCATCCTCGGCGCGTCGATCGACCTGTCGCAGAGCAGCATCATCGTCGAGGCACTCAGCGCAGGTGGCGCCACCTCGGTCGACGACCTCGCCAACGTGTGGAAGCGCAACCTCAGCAGCTCAGACAACGCGACCCCGGTCGACATCGACGAGACCACGATCGCCGGCGAGCGCGCGATCGGCGTCCGCATCGAGGACCGCGTCAACAACGCCGGGATCCCGATCACCCAGGTCGCCTACCTGACCGTCCACGACGGCAACCAGTACTCCATCGGCCTGTCATTCCCCAAGGAGGGCGACACGGTCTCCGAGGACGACTTCGAGACGATGCTCGCGAGCTGGACCTGGACCTCCTGACGCCAGGCGATCGATCAGGCGGTCAGGCGGTCAGGCCAGCAGGTCCGGGAGCACCGGGGCCAGCGCCCGCAGCGCGGCACCCCGGTGCGAGATCGCGTCCTTGTCGGCCCTGCTGAGCTCGGCGGTCGTCAGACCGGGCCGCTCGTCGGCCACGAACAGCACGTCGTAGCCGAACCCGCCCTCGCCGCGCACCTCGCGGACGACCGTGCCGTCCATCCGGCCCTCGACGACGTGCTCACGACCGTCGGGCAGGACGACGGCGACCGCGCACACGAAGTGCGCACCGCGCCGCTCGTCGGGGACGTCGGCCAGCTGGTCGAGCAGCAGACGGTTGTTGCGGTCGTCGTCCTTGGGAGGGCCCGACCACCGCGCCGACAGCACCCCGGGCATCCCGTTGAGCGCGTCGACGCACAACCCGCTGTCGTCGGCCACGGTGGCGAGACCGGTCGCGGCCGCGCCGGCGCGGGCCTTGAGCAGCGCGTTGCCCTCGAACGTGGGCGCGTCCTCGACCGGTTCGGGGTAGTCGGCGACGTCGTCGAGACCGAGCACGGTCACGCCGGGCAGGTGCTCGGCGAGGATGCGCTCCATCTCGGCGATCTTCTTGGCGTTGCGTGAGGCGAGGTGGAGGTCGGGCACGGCTCAGGCTCCCAGCGCGACCCGCTGCAGCTCGGTCAGGTCGGCGCAGCCCTTCTCGGCCAGGCTGAGCAGCGCGTCGAGCTCGCGGCGGTCGAACGGCGTGCCCTCGGCCGTGCCCTGCACCTCGACGAAGGAGCCGGCGCCGGTCATCACGACGTTCATGTCGGTCTCGGCGCGCACGTCCTCGACGTAGGGCAGGTCGAGGCGGGGTACGCCGTCGATGATGCCCACCGAGACCGCGGCCACCGAGCCCGTCAGGGCCCCGGCCACCCCGAGGTGGGCGCAGGCGTCGACGAGCGCGACGTAGGCACCGGTGATGGCGGCCGTGCGGGTGCCGCCGTCGGCCTGGAGCACGTCGCAGTCGAGCTGGATGGTGTTCTCGCCCATGGCCTGGTAGTCGATGACGGCGCGCAGCGAGCGGCCGATCAGTCGGCTGATCTCGTGGGTGCGCCCACCGATGCGGCCCTTGACCGACTCACGGTCGGAGCGGGTGTGGGTCGCGGCCGGCAGCATCGAGTACTCCGCGGTCACCCAGCCGAGACCCGAGCCCTTGCGCCACCGCGGCACGCCCTCCGACGCCGACGCCGCACACAGCACCCGCGTCTTGCCGAACTCGACCAGCACCGACCCGGCCGCGTGGTCGAGCCACCCACGGGTGATCTTCACCTCGCGCAGCTCGTCGTCGGCGCGGCCGTCCTCGCGCGGGGTCCGGGTGGAGGTCTCAGAAGTCATGCGTCGACCCTAGCCACGCACGTCGGCGTCGCCGCACGCCGGTCGAGGACGCCGCGGCTCGCCCGCCGACCGACGACGGGCCTCAGCCGTTGCGCAGCA
>CALRVO020000313.1:0-5282 GCA_943371595.1 Sphingomonas paucimobilis | reverse complement strand
CGGGGTCGGACGGCACCACGACCACGGCGGTGATCGGTCCGAGCACCATCAGGTGAAGACGAGGTAGTGCAGCAGGAGCCAGATCGGGGCGATCGTGGCGAGCAGCGAGTCGAGCCGGTCCATCAGGCCACCGTGGCCCGGGATCACCTGGCTCATGTCCTTGATGCCGAGGTCGCGCTTGATCACCGACTCGCACAGGTCGCCGAGGGTGGCCATCACCACCGTGATCAGCCCCAGGCACAGGCCCACCCACCAGTCGCCGTCGAGGAGGTAGACCACGAGCAGCCAGCCGGCGCCGACGCAGGCGAGCAGCGACCCGGCGAAGCCCTCCCACGACTTCTTGGGCGAGATGACCGGCGCCATGGGGTGCTTGCCGAAGAGCACGCCGGCGATGTAGCCGCCGATGTCGGAGGAGATGGTGACCAGGATGAAGACGAGGATGCCCTGGACCCCGTCGTTGTCGAGCCCACCTCCGGTGAGGCCCCCCTCGGCGAGCATCAGCGCGACGAACGAGCCGAGGAACGGCACGTAGATCAGCGTGAACACCGAGGCCGTGGCGGTCTTGACGTAGCCGTCGATGCCACGGTGCAGCAGCCAGAGCATGAGCACCAGCGCGGTCACCGCGGTCGCCGTGACCAATGCGTCGGTGCCCCAGACGTAGGCGACCACGACCATCACGGCCCCGCCGAGCATGAGCGGCTGCTCGGGCAGGTCGATGGCGTGGGCGAGCATGCCGCGGCGCAGCTCCCAGATCGCCACGACCAGCGCCACGACCACGATGAGCATGAACGCCGGCTTCCAGAACGCCAGCGACGCGGCGACGGCACCCAGGAGGCCGACCGCGGAGAGGACGGCGGCCTTGAGGTCGCGACCGGCCCGCCCGTGGTCCTTCTGGGGCGGGGCTGCGGGACCTGACACCGTCGTCATCTCCTGTGGTGGTGCGGGGCGTCGAGGTCTCAGACCTCGAGCAGCTCCGCCTCCTTGTTCTTGAGCATCTCGTCGATGGCGTCGGTGTGCTTCTTGGTCACGCCGTCGAGCCGCTTCTCGGCGCCGGTGACGTCGTCCTTGCCCACCTCGCCGTCCTTCTCGAGCTTCTCGAGGTTCTGCTTGGCCGTACGACGCAGGTTGCGCACCGCGATCCGGCCGTCCTCGGCCTTGGTGCGGGCCAGCTTGATGTAGTCCTTGCGGCGCTCCTCGGTGAGCTCGGGGAAGACGCAGCGCAGGACCTTGCCGTCGTTGGACGGGTTGACGCCCAGGTCGGAGTCACGGATCGCCTTCTCGACGGCGTTCATCGCGCCCATGTCGTAGGGCTGGATCATGATGATGCGCGCCTCGGGGGCGGTGAACGACGCCAGCTGCTGCAACGGGGTCGGCGAGCCGTAGTAGTCGACCGTGATCTTGTTGAACATCGACGGGGTCGCCCGTCCGGCCCGGATCGCGGCGAACTCCTCGCGCGTCGCCTCGACCGACTTGTCCATCTTGGTGTCGGCCTCGTTGAGGATGTCCTTGATCACGGGGTGGTTCCTTTCGGTGGTGGTGCTCGGTGACGTGCGGTCGGCGTGGGTCAGCCGGCGGTGACGAGCGTGCCGATCCTCTCACCCTGCACGGCGCGCAGGATGGTGCCGGGCTCGCCGAGGCCGAAGACGATGAGCGGCAGCTTGTTCTCCCGCGCCAGGGTGAAGGCCGTCTGGTCGACGATGCGCAGGCCCTGGTCGATCGCCTCGTCGAAGGTGATCTGCTCGATGCGGGTCGCGGCCGGGTCGACCTTGGGGTCGGCGGTGTAGATGCCGTCGACCCCGTTCTTGTCGAAGATCACGACGTCGCAGCGGCTCTCGAGGGCCCGCTGGACCGCGACGGTGTCGGTGGAGAAGAAGGGCATGCCCATGCCGGCGCCGAAGATGACGACCCGGCCCTTCTCCATGTGTCGGATGGCGCGCCGCGGGATGTAGGGCTCGGCGACCTGACCCATGGTGATGGCGGTCTGGACCCGGGTGTCGATGCCGAGCTTCTCGAGGAAGTCCTGCAGGGCCAGGCAGTTCATCACGATGCCGAGCATGCCCATGTAGTCGGCGCGGACCCGGTCCATGCCGCGCTGCTGGAGCTCGGCACCGCGGAAGAAGTTGCCGCCGCCGGTGACGACCGCGACCTGGACGCCGGACTCGGCGACCGCGGCGATCTCACGGGCGATGCCCTGGACCACGTCGGGGTCGACGCCGACCCTGCCGCCGCCGAACACCTCACCCGAGAGCTTGAGGAGCACACGCTTGTAGCCGGTCATCGGTCCTTCCGTCCTGCTGGCCGTCCTGCCGACCGTCCTGCTGGGCGGTCGGGGTGAGGTTACCCGTCCGCTCGCCCTCTCCGCGCTACCCGGGCGCGCACCGGGGCCAGGGGCGCGCGGTGCGTCACACTGCGCCGGAACGCCGTGGCGGCTGCGCTCAGGCCAGCGGCCAGGTGATGCGGGTGCGCCACGTGGCCGGGTCCGGCTCGGTCTCGGGGTCGCTCAGGTAGGTCTCCCAGACCGTGGCGCCGCGCGAGAGGCCCTGGTCGGCCGCGAACGCCTCGATCTCGGCGTAGGTGCGGGCCATCGTGTCGTACGGGCCCGTGTGGAGCGCCTCGATCGCCTTCCCGCCCGGGAGGTGGTCCGGCACCACCGCCCCTGCCGCCGCGACGGGCGAGGCCACCGGGAACCCGGCCTCGACGTCGACCGTCGCTCCCGGGGCGCCTCGATAGAGCCCGAAGGGCGGGCCGACCGGGTGCAGTCCCTGGGCGTGGAGCGCGGCCGTCGTCTCACGGAAGGCGCGGGCGAAGAACTCCGACAGCTCTGCCATCGGCACCGACTCACGCACGCCCGCGGTCGGCTGCTCGACGACCACGACCACGCGGATGTCGCTCATCCCACGATCATCGCGACGCGGTCGTGGGACGAGGAAGGGCCCAAAGGCCCCCAGACGCCAGCAGCGCTGCCGTGGGCACGGCAGCGCTGCTGGACAGGGTCGAGAGGGGGGTGCCGTCAGGCGCCGACCTCGAAGCGGGCGAACCGCTTGAGGGTGGTGCCGGACTCCTCGAGCACCTTCTGGACCGACTTCTTGTTCTCGGTGACCGACGGCTGCTCGAGCAGCACGACGTCCTTGAAGAACCCGTTGAGACGGCCCTCGGTGATCTTGGCGATCGCCTGCTCGGGCTTGCCCTCCTCGCGCGACGTCGCCTCGGCGATCTCGCGCTCCTTGGCGACGACGTCGGCGGGGACCTCGTCACGGGTGAGGTACTGCGGGCGCATCGCGGCGGCCTGCATCGCGGCCCCCCGCGCGGCGTCGGCGTCGCCCTCGTACTCGACCAGGACGCCCACGGCGGGCGGCAGGTCGGCGGCACGCTTGTGCATGTAGACGACGGTCGGGCCCTCGAAGTAGGCGACCCGGCCGAGCTCGATCTTCTCGCCGATGGAGACCGCCAGGTCGCCCACGACCTCGCCGACGGTCTTGTCACCGAGCGTCACGGCCTTGAGGGCCTCGGCGTCGGAGGCCTTGGCCTCGTTGGCCGCGTCGGCGATCCGCTGGGCGGCCGCGATGAACGGCTCGCCCTTGGCGACGAAGTCGGTCTCGCAGTTGAGCTCGACCAGGGCGCCGCCGGAGGTCGCGACCAGACCGGCCGACGCCTCGCGCTCGGCGGCGCGCTCGGCCATCTTCTTGCCGCCCTTGATCCGCAGGATCTCGACGGCCTTGTCGAAGTCGCCGTCGGCCTCGGTGAGGGCCTTCTTGCAGTCCATCATGCCCGCGCCGCTCTGCTCGCGGAGCTTCTTGACGTCAGCGGCGGTGATGTTCGCCATGCGTACTCCTTCGTACGTTTGAGGAGGGGGGTCAGGACTCGGTGGTGGCCTCGGCCGGAGCGGCCTCGGCGGCCTCGGCGGCCGGCTCCTCGGCCGGGACGGCCGACTCGGCGGGGGCCTCGGTGACCTCGGCGGCGACCTCGGCGGCAGCGGCGCCCTCGGAGGAGGCACCGGTCGCCTCGGAGGCAGCAGCCTCCGGAGCGGCGGAGGTGGCCGACTCGGCCGCCTTCTCGGCGTCACCGGCGAGCAGCTCGCGCTCCCACTCGGCCAGCGGCTCGGCGGGCGCAGCAGCGGCGTCGCTCTTGCCGCCGGAGCGAGCGATGAGGCCCTCGGCGACGGCGTCGGCGACGACGCGGGTCAGCAGGCCGACCGCGCGGATCGCGTCGTCGTTGCCCGGGATCGGGAAGTCGACGAGGTCGGGGTCGCAGTTGGAGTCGAGGATGCCGATGATCGGGATCTTGAGCTTGCGAGCCTCCTCGACGGCGAGGTGCTCCTTGTTGGTGTCGACGATCCACACGACCGAGGGGGTGCGGGTCATCTCGCGGATGCCGCCGAGCGACTTGTTGAGCTTGTCGCGCTCGCGACGCATCTGCAGCAGCTCCTTCTTGGTGCGGCTGCTGCCGGCCACGTCGTCGAAGTCGACCTCGTCGAGCTCCTTGAGGCGGTTGATCCGCTGGTGCACGGTCTGGAAGTTGGTGAGCATGCCACCGAGCCAGCGCTGGTTGACGTAGGGCATGCCCACGCGGGTCGCCTGCTCGGCGATCGCCTCCTGCGCCTGCTTCTTGGTGCCCACGAACATCACGGTGCCGCCCTTGGAGACGACGTCCTTGACGAAGGCGTAGGAGCGGTCGATGTAGGCCAGCGACTGCTGCAGGTCGATGATGTAGATGCCGTTGCGCTCGGTCATGATGAAGCGCTTCATCTTGGGGTTCCAGCGACGGGTCTGGTGCCCGAAGTGGACGCCGCTCTCGAGGAGCTGGCGCATGGTCACGACTGCCATGGTGATTCTCTTCCGTTGTGGACCCACGTCCGTGCGCGTGCCCTTCGACTGCTCGTCGTGCTCGTGGTGTCACGAGCACTCACGCCCAGCAGGGCACGCCGGTGGTGGGTCCGGGTTGTTTTCAGTTCGACGCCGCGGACGGGTGCCCTTGGCCCTGACGCCCTCGCGCGACCCGACCGGCCCGGAGTGCTTCCCGGGCGGGACTGAGGGCCGACGCCCACGAGCGGCCCGTGAAGGACGACCGTGGTGTGAGGGCGTGCGAATTCCACTCCTAGGAGTGGTGTCCACAGCCTACGGGAGCGCAGCACCACCCCGCGAATCCTCCGGAGCCGGCCACGGCGGCCCGCAGCCGTCCACAGACCGCCCCGGGCGCCTGCTCGTCCACAGGCCGTCGGTCGGCTCGCTCTTCTCGTCGGCGCCCCGGTCGAGGATCGATCCGTGCCCAGCCGTCGCCCCACC
>CALRVO020000312.1:0-5298 GCA_943371595.1 Sphingomonas paucimobilis | reverse complement strand
AACGCACCGGTGGCGAGGTCGAACCCGGTCAGGTGGGCGTAGGAGCCCAGGTAGGTCCCGAGGTTGAGCACCCCCCGATCGCCGTCGGAGACGGTGAGGTCGAACTGGGTGTCGGTGCCGGCGGGCAGCACCTCGGGGGCGGTGACGGTGACCATGCCGTCGGTACCGGTGCGCCCTGGTTCCTGGGGCGGAGCGGGCGAGGGGCCCGGGACGACGGCGCGGGCCCCGAGCACGACGTGGGCGGCCTCGGGGTTGTGGGTCGGGTCGGTGGGGACGAACTCCGCGACGACCCGGTAGGCCCCGGGGTCGGTGAGGTCGACGCGCGCGGTCCACGTGCCGTCGTCGGCGAGGGTCGGGTGCAGGTGGCGGAAGTCGGTGAGGTCGGCACGAACGAGGTAGAGGTGGAGCAGCTTGGTCTGCTCCTCGCGGTAGTCGAGGACGGGCTCACCACCCGGGTCGAGGACGCGGAACGAGAGGTCGCTCGGCTCGCGCGACGCCGTCGGGAAGACCAGGTCGGTCATCGTGTAACCGCCCGCCTCGGCGGTGGTGCCGTCTCCGACGAACGTGTCGTGGGTGTGGGGCTGGCCGTCGCCGGGACTCAGCACGGTCCGTCCCTCCTCGACGGGGGCGGGGTCCTCGCCGCAACCGGTCAGGGTCGCGGTCAGGGTCGCGGTCAGCAGCAGGCCGCCGGCGGCGCGGAGCAGGCGCTTCATCAGCTCACCTCGAAGTCGATGGTCGTGACGGGGTTGTCGAACTCGGACGCACGCACGCTGACCTGGACCCGCCAGGTGCCCGGCGTGGGGATGACGGTCTGCACGAGGTAGGTGCCGGCATCGGTCGGCACCACGGCCTGCTCCCCCAGGTCGACGGCGCCGTCGACCGACGACACCGACACCGCGGGCTCGGCGTAGCCGTCGACCGGTTCGCCGGCCTGGTCCTGCACCTGGACCACGAGCGTGTTGGGGCCGGTGGTGCGGGGAGCCATGGTCGCGAGCACCTTGGTACCGGTCTCCTGGCCGAGCACGCCGACCTCGACCCGCGAAGCCACCGGCGCCCGGTCAGCGGGTTCCTCGCGGGGCGACTGGTTGGTGAGGAACCCCGTCACCCCCAGCAGCACGACGAGCAGCCCGACCTCGACGCGCACCACGTCGCGCACCCGCAGCACGGTGGTCCGACGGGCACCGTGGCCGGTCACCGCGCCACCGGAGCCGGTGGCGGCGGGCAGCAGCCGCCACCGGTTGAACCCCGCCACCAGCGCGACGACGGCCGCGAGCCCGACCTTGACCAGCAGCAGCCGGCCGTACGTGGTGTCGAGAAGCGGCGCCCACCCCCCGAGGATGCGCCAGCCCATGAGGGACCCGGTCACCGCCAGCAGGCCGAGCGACGAAGCCGCGACGGTCGAGAACCGCGACAGCACGAGCGCCGCGTCGCGCTCACGGCCCGACAGGGCCCGGAGCACCAGCGCGAGCCCGACGAGGCCGCCGAGCCAGGTCGCCCCGGCCGCCAGGTGGAGCAGGTCGGTGGTGACCAGCAGCCACACCGGCTCGATCGCGCGGGTGTGACCGACGAGCGCGGGCGAGAGCGCCGCGACGGCGGCCGCGGCGACGGCGACCCGGGGCCGGGCGAGCTGGGTGAGCCCGACGACCAGCCCGACGACCTGCAATCCCAGGACGACCAGGTCGTCCCCGACCAGCGACAGGTCGACCGCAGCGGACTCGCCGAGCCGGTCGAGGCCCAGGCCCTGCTGGTAGGCGCCGGTGAGCGGGACGAGCGCCAGGCCGGCGATCATCGTCACCCCGGCCGCCGACCACGCCACCGTGAGCACCCGCTCGCGGACCGCGTCGTCGACCCGCACCCCGCGCACCGTCCACGCCAGGAACAGCACCAGGCCCGAGGCCACCAGCAGCCCGAGGTAGGAGAGGGCCTGGAAGACGCTCAGGACGGAGCGGACCTCGGCCGGGTCGGTCTCGGGGAGCTGGGGCGCCGCCACCTGCGCGGACGGCGCACCGATGGCGAACGTCAGTGAACCGGCGATGGGGTGACCGTCGGCCGAGATGGCACGCCAGACCACGACGTAGCTGCCGTCGTCGAGGCGGTCGGGCAGGTCGGTGGTGATCTCGGTGTCCCGGGAGGAGGAGTCGGACTCCACCGGCTCACCGGCCGCGTCGAAGACCTGCACCCCCTGCGCGGGCAGCGAGACGGGCTCGTCGAAGGTGAACGTCACGACGTCGGGCGCCGCGTCCAGCACCGCTCCTTCGGCCGGGTCGCTGCCGACCAGGGTGGCGTGCGCGGAGGCTGGCGCCGCTCCTCCCACCACCAGGGCGAGAGCAGCGAGCACCAGCCCCACGCGCTTGATCACCTCAGGCCGTACGACGGGTCCGGGCGAGGGCCACGCCCGCCACGAGCAGCCCGACGACACCCGTGGCCAGGCCGGCGATGGCGAGGCCGTTGCCGTCGTCGTCGGCGGAGGCGGACTCCTGTGCGGCGCTCGTGGTCCCGGTCTCGGCCGACACCGGGGCGGCGTCGCCCGCCTCGTCCTCGGCGGCTGCGTCGTCGTCGTGGTGCCCGCCCTCGCCGGCCTCCGTCACGACGAAGGCTGGTGCCGGGCTCTCGAGGTCGTCCTCGGACTGCCCCGCGGCCGGCACCTCGGTCCACGCGGTCTCGCCCTTCTCGCAGGTCTGGATCGCGGGGAAGGTCAGCGTCTCGCCGTCGGCGTCCTCGGGCACCTGCAGCTGCAGCTCGAAGGTGTCGCGGAATCCCTCGGGCAACGGCGTCCTCGCGGTGTAGGTGACCGTCGCGACCCGCTCGGTCACCTCGCCGCCGTGCGAGTCGGTGACCGGCGGGTCGAGCTTCTCGGTCTGCTTGGTCACGTCGTAGTAGTCGTTGCGCGTGGGGGTCACCGCGTTGATGCCCTCGGGGATCGAGATCGCGAGGGCGGTCGTGGGCGACCCCTCGCAGCCGTGGCCCACGCTGAACGTCAGCACCGAGTAGGACCCGGCGGCCGTCGTGCTGGGGGTCACCGTGACGTGGGCGGAGGCGGCGCCGGCGAGACCGATGGTCAGCAGGCCGGCCGCCCCGGCCGCGGCGCCGAGGCGCAGCGAGGTGCGGCGAAGAACCGACCGGGAGAAGGCGGGCGTGGTGGAGAAAGACATGAGAGATCCGTTCTGGGATGGGGTGTGGTCAGGCAGGTACGCCTGACGGGTCCCCGACCAGGACGGTCGACGGAGGGTCAGGCGGTGGCGACCGCGACCGGGGGGCCGCGGCGCGGGGTCGACGCGACCACGAAACGCTCCGCGAGGGCCGGCGGCGCGCAGACCGGGGCGACGACCCGGCGCGGGGCCGGCAACGGCGGTGGTGGTTGCCGGGTCCAGGTCACGACGACCTCACCGACCCGGGCGCGCAGCTCCCACAGCACGGCGGTGAGGAGCCCTCCGGCGGCGTGCACGGCGAGCATCGACGGGTCCAGCAGCGCGTGGGCGTGGCCGGTCTGGGCCATGGCGCCCATCGGGTCGGCACCCAGGTGGCCCGCCACGTCGGTGCCGGTCGTCAGCGCGGTCAGCCAGGCGTGCAGCAGCAGCTGAGTGGCGATCAGGACCGGCACCGCGACCAGCGGACGCACCCGTCCCCGCAGCACCAGCAGCCCGGCACCGAAGACCGCCCCGGCCATGACGAGCAGCCACGGCACCGACGGCAGGCTGCCGCCGGCCACCCGGTGCCCCACCGCCAGCGCGGCGGTGACCTCGACCGTCGCGGCCGCGGCGCGCAGGGTGACACCCTCACGCGGCAGGACCCGGACCGTCAGCACACCGCCATTGTGCCGGGCCGGGGTCGAGAGCCGTCCGCCCGCCCACCACGAGCCGGAGATCGGCCAGCCCGTCCCACGGCCCGGCACCCGGACCTGACCCACCCCGCGTCGCCATCGAGCACCCCCGGCGACCACACGTGACCCACCCCGCGTCGCCTTCAAGCACCCCCACCGACCACACGTGACCCACCCCGAGTCACCTGCGACAACCGCACCCACCCACCCGACGCACCCCGAGTCACGTCTGCCAACAGCACCCACCCGAACCCGACGCACCCCGAGTCACCTCTGGCACCCGCACCCACCCGAACCCGACGCACCCCGCGCGGGCCGCGCCTGGCGCCACACCGTCGGCAGACCTCCCGCACCGCCGGGTCCGGGCGGCCGCGCAGCGGCGGCGGGCCGAGCCTGCGAGGCTCCGCCGGCAACGCGCCGGACGAGCCGATCGCGCGAGGCTCGCGGTCAAGGACCGCCGCAGGCGGCCGCGCAGCGGCGGAGCGGAGCGACGTCCTTGACGGCGAGACGCGATCGGCTACGCGCGTGGCCGCCCGGACCCGGCCCGGACCCGGACACCCGACCCCGGACACCCGGACCCGGACCCGGACCTGAAGGGCTTAGGCCCGCACCAGCACCCGCCCCGAGGGCTGCATCCGCGCCGCCGGCGCCTGCGCCGCCCGACGCGAGATGTTGAGCAGCAGCCCGACGGCGAGCATCGAGGCGAACATCGAGCTGCCGCCGTAGGACACGAACGGGAGCGGGACGCCGGTGACCGGCATGATCCCGAGGCACATCCCGATGTTCTGGAAGGCCTGGAAGCCGAACCAGCAGGCGATGCCGGCGGCGGCCACCCGCCCGAAGACGTCGTCGGTGCGGGCCGCGATGCGCAGGGCGCGCCACAGGATCACCCCGAGCAGGGCGATCACGACGCCCGCCCCGAGCAGGCCCAGTTCCTCGCCGGCGACGGTGAAGACGAAGTCGGTGTGCTGCTCGGGGACGAAGCCGCTGCGGGTCTGCGAGCCGTCGAAGAGGCCCTGGCCGCCGAATCCGCCGTTGCCGACGGCGATCCGGGCCTGCTCCACGTTGTAGCCCGCGCCGCGCGGGTCGAGGGTGGGGTCGGTGAAGGCGAGGAACCGGTCCACCTGGTACTTCTCCAGGAGGCCCCCGGCGACCGCGACGACCGCCCCGACGACCCCGGTGGCCGCCAGGAGCAGCAGCCACCGCCGGTCGGCGCCCGCCGCGGCGAGCACACCGAACACGGTGGCGCTGAGCACGAGCATGGTGCCGAGGTCGGGCTGGGCCAGGATCAGCACGGCCGGGACGGCGGCGATGAGGAGCATCAGGACGACGTCGGTGCCGATCGCGCCGTCGGAGCCGCGCAGTCGGCGGCCCTCCGAGCGCTCGGCGACGACCAGGGCCATCCCGATGACCACGGCCAGCTTGGCGAACTCCGACGGCTGGATCGACAGGCCGCCGAACATCAGCCAGGAGCGCGA
>CALRVO020000311.1:0-5306 GCA_943371595.1 Sphingomonas paucimobilis | reverse complement strand
CTCGAGCGGCCCCCCGAACCGCGCAATCGCACGGATCAGGGGGCGAATCGGCTCGAGCAGCCCCCCGAACCGCGCCATCGCACGGATCAGGGGAGGCGTCCGACCACGTGAGCCAGCTCCACCCGACCCCGCCGTGGACGAGCGGCCTGAGCCGGATTCCGGCGCATCGGTTCAGCATGCCCGAGTGCACGCCCTGATCCACCGATGGTGAGGTCGGGTCCTTGAGGCGAAGGGTGCTGGTGGGCGGTGGTCGCCGTCGCACCACACAGTGCGGCGATCCGCGCGCCCCTAGACGTCCCGATCGAGCCCGTCCAGGACGCTGCGCAGGTAGGTCTCGTCGGCCTCGCCGAACCAGTAGTCGGACTGCACCATCTTGTCGGTGTTGGGCTCGACGTCGTCGCACCAGACCATCCACAGCTCGTGGCCGTAGAGGGAGGCGAACACCGACTCCACCACCTCGACGTAGGTGGCGGCGGTGAGGGCGATGACCTGCTTGGTCGCGCACCCGGCGGTCAGCGCGAGGTGGTACATCCCGCTGCCGGCGAACCCGGCGAACACCTGGCAGGAGCGGACCATCGACATCTGCACGGCGAGCGGGTGGTCCTCGGGGTAGACGACAGCGAAGCCGTGCGCCTCGAAGATCTCCTCGACGCGTCGACCGTTGAGACACCCGCGCCGGCTGCCCTCCTTGCGGCTGAAGAACAGCCGCTCGGGGTAGGCGCCGTCGCTCGGCGGCTCCCACAGCCGCTCGGCCATCCGCCGGTAGAGCGCGACGAGCTCCGGGTGGGCGCGGGAGGGCAGGTAGTAGGCACCGGTGGCGGTGAGCAGGCGCTCGACCTCCACCGGCTCGCGGGCGACGACGACCCGGTCGCGCGGCACGCCGGCCGCCTCGAGCAGCTCGTACTCCCAGGGCGCGACCGGCACGTGACGGCGCGCGGTCACCAGCGCCGAGACGTCCGGGTGGTCGGCG
Organism: Sphingomonas paucimobilis; assembly: GCA_943371595.1. Lineage (GTDB taxonomy): Bacteria > Actinomycetota > Actinomycetes > Propionibacteriales > Nocardioidaceae > Nocardioides. Next base: position 4,336 of record CALRVO020000311.1, on the reverse strand, counting down.
GTGGCCTGCGCCCAGGCCCAGGTCCGGGAGACCTGCTCGAGCAGGTTGTGCCCGAACTGGCCGCGCCACTCGTTGTCGAGCAGGAGGTAGGTGCCGGCGAGCCGTTGCCGGGGAGGGGCCGGTGGCAGGGCGGCCCGCTGGGAGAGGCTGTCGAGCTGGGCGTTGGCGTAGATGTCGGCGAAGCTGCGGCGGAACGAGTCGGGCAGCGCCACCCCGTCGGCGACCACGGCCGACTGGTGCAGGCACCAGGCGTCGTCGTAGGAGCGCAGGACGAGCTCGAAGCCCTCGAACGAGGTGGGCAGGGCCGCGGCCCGGGCCGGGTCGCTCCCGTGCAGGACGCCGGTCGCGGTCCACGGCTGGGCCGGGTGGACCACGGTCGTCGCGTCGGCGGGGACGCCGGCCGCGCTGCGGAAGTCGTCGATCTCGGTCTCGAACACCTTGACCAGGCTGTCGCGGACGACGTCGATGCCGATCCAGCCGTCGGTGACGGTCGTGCGGCCGAGGACGTCGGCGAGCGAGGGCCGCGACGCGTTGACGGTGGTCAGCCGCCGCAGGAACGTCTCGGCGTCGTCGGGCCGGTCACCGTCGGGCCGGTCACCGCGGACGCTGACGAGGCGACCGCCGGCTCGCACCAACGGGACCAGGGCCTTGACCCGCTTGCGCTTGCCGGGGCTGGTCGTGCGGTCGACGACGAGGTCGAAGGGGCCCTGCGCCGCGAGCGTCGCGACGGGCGGTCGTCCGTCGGCCCCGGTGGCGCGGACGACGACCTGCGCGGCGGGGTCGAGGGCGAGCAGGTCCGCGACGAGGACGTCGGGCGCGTCGCCCGGCTCGGTGTCCGGCTCGGTGTCCGGCTCCCTGTCGTGGAGCACCAGGACGGCGGCGCCACCGGGCCGGGGCAGGCTGCTGGTCCCGAGCAGGCCGCGCAGCCCCCGCAGGTCGTGCAGCACCGTGGGTCAGCGCTCCCAGGGTGCGGCGAGGGGGAAGTAGAGCTCGAGGAACTCCGTGACCATCTCGGCGACCATCTCGGGGTCGCGCGCGAAGTCGTGGCCGTCACCGAGGCAGAAGCCGTCGCGCTCCCGGTGGAGCAGGTCCTTGAGCTTGCGGCGCACGACGGTGTCGGTGATGTCGACGAACGCGAAGTCGGTGGTGCCGATGTGGGCGCGCCCGGTCAGCAGGCCGTAGTGCTGGGCCAGCGACGAGAGCATCGAGACGTCCTGGGCCGAGCGGAAGGGCGAGCGCATCGTCGCCCCGACCTCCGGGGCGAACCGCTCGGCGACCTCGGCGAGGGTCGAGACCCGGTGGGCGTGCGGGGTGTGCAGCATCGTGTTGACGGTGGTGGCGCCGAACGCCTCGGCCAGGAGCCGGCGGTTGTTGTCGGCCGCCAGCGCCCACGGCAGCGTGCCTTGGCCGGGCAGGCCCACGACGGTCGGGGAGGGGAAGACCGCGGCCGTGCCGGCCGGGGTGAAGAAGGCGTCGGGACGGGTCGGCGTACCGAGGAAGACGTCGTCGTTGAGGTAGACGAAGTGCTCGGCGAGACCGTCGATGCGGTGCACCGCGGCCTCGATCGCGTGGGAGTTGAAGGTCGGCAGCGCGTCGGGGGGCAGCAGGTCGCGGTGGTCGACGACGTTGATCGACGGGTGGGCGGTGTCGAGCCAGGCGGGCACCTGCCCGTCGGTGACCAGGTGCACCGTGCGCACCCACGGGGCGAACAGGTGCAGGCCGCGCATGGAGTAGCGCAGCTCGCCGCGGTCGACGTAGCGAGCACGCCCGCTCGCGGCGCGGGTCAGCATCGTGGGGTCGCTGCCGGTGACCTGCGCGAGCCGGGCGACCCGCCGGGCCTCCCAGGCCGGGTCGGCGCCGTCGACCCAGGTGTAGACGACGTCGACGGGGAAGCGGCAGTCGTAGACGGTGGGCCCGGCCATCACCGGCAGGGTCGGCACGTCGAGGTCGTGTACGCGCGTCGTGACGGTGCTCGCCCCGCGGGGCACCGAGGTGGTCCAGGCGGCGCGGCCGGGGGAGTGCAGGGCGCCGTCGGGGCCATCCTCCCAGAACTCGACCGCGACGCCGCAGCCCCGACCCAGCAGGGCGCCGCGGGTGCGGTCGGCGTTGTAGGGGCTGACGACCAGCGGCCAGGGCTCGAGCTCGAGCCGGCCGGTGCGGGCCCGCAGCAGCGGGGCGAGCATCTCGTCGGGCCGTCCTCGGCGGCTCGGCCAGCCGTGGTGGTCGGGGTCGTGGACCGAGACGTATGCCGGGAGCGCACCGTCGCCGGTCAGGGCGGTGACGAACGCGGCGCGGGCCTCCATCGGCAGCACGACGGTGGCGGGCAGCTCCCGCAGCGGGGGCACCACGAACCACGCGTCGGTGACCGCGGCGGCCAACCGGGTCGCCGCGCGCAGCGTCTCGTGGCGGGCCTGCGCGGGGGTGACGCCGACCGCCTCGTGGCCGGGCGGGGCGACCCCGACGAGCGGCAGGGCCGGCGGGGTGCCCCTCGTCGTGAGGACGGTGCTGCTGCGGCCACCGGTGCTGGCACGACGCCGGGTGACGTCGTCGAAGACCTGGAGCCACCGGGCGGTGACCGAGGCGCTGTCCCAGGTGGCGGCCTTGGCCCGCGCCGCAGCGCCCAGGCGCAGCCGCTCGGCCGGGTCGGTCGCCAGCCGCAGGATCGCGGCGGCCAGCCCGGCCTCGGAGCGCTGGGTGACCAGGAGGCCGTCGACGCCCTGGTCGATCTGGTCGCGCGGCCCGGTGGGCATGTCGTAGGCGACGACGGGCACGCCGGCGGCCATCGCCTCCTGGATCACCAGCGGGAAGCCCTCGCCGGGCTGGGAGGTGAGGGCGGACATGCTGGCCCGGGCCCACTCGGCGGTCATGTCGGAGGTGGGGCCGGGCAGCTCGACGCGGTCCCACAGGCCCAGGCGGCGTACGGCGCCCATCGCCTCGAAGCGGGCGGGTCCCTCGCCGAAGATGCGTACCCGCCACTCGGGGATCTGGTCGGCGACGCTGGCGAAGGCGCGCAACAGGGTGGGCCACTGCTTCTCTGTCGCCAGCCGGCCGACCCCGACGATCACGGGCTCGGTCAGCGGCGAGCGCGGCCGGAACCCGGGCGCCAGCGCGTTGGGCACCACGACGACCTCGGGGGCCGCCGTGCCGAGCTCCTGGCGCAGCCAGTGGGCCATCGGCTCGGTGAGCATGGCGACGACGTCGGCGCGGCGGGCCTGGTCGAGCAGGAGGTCGCGGCTGCTGGCGCGGGAGGCCGACGAGCGGTGCTCCTGGTGCACGACCGCGGTGCGCGCCGGGGCCAGCTGGACGGCGTAGGCCAGCATCGCGGGGGTCACGGTCACCAGCACGTCGGCGGCCAGCGCCGGCAGCGCCGTCTCGAGGGCCGCGTCGGTGCGCGCGTCGACGTGGGGGTCGGTGCCGCGGGGGATCAGCAGCGGCTCGCGCCCGGTGAGGTGGTCGAGGGAGGCGTCGACGAGGTCGCGGACGCGGACCCGCGGGTCGATCGGGAAGTGGTGGCCCGAGGTGGGCGGGAAGACGCTGAGGATCTCGACGTCGTGGTGGTCGGCCAGCGCGTTGGCCTGGGTGACGACGGCGCCGGCGGTGCCGCCGATGTCGTGGACGGTGGAGATCAGGAAGGCGATCCTCATGCGTCGGCCTCCCGCCGGGCCGTGGCCAACCGGCCGTCGCGCAGCCACCGCAGCTCGACCCCGGGCTCGAGCATCGGTGGCAGGGCGACCGCGAGCTGCGGTCGGTCGAGCACGTTGCGGGCACGGACGACGGGCAGGCCGTCGAGCTCGACCGGCACCGGCTCGCCGGGCTGGAGCCCGGTGAGCGCGCCCAGGACGACGCGGTGGTCGGTGACCGGGAGCACGACCCCGCCGGCGGTCAGCGAGCCGGTCGCGACGTCGAGGCGCAGCTCGACGCCGTCGTCGGTCCGTCGCAGACCGAGCAGGGTGACCGCGGGCGCGACAGCCGTGCGGCGTACGACGAGCTCGTCGTCGACCACGTCGACCGAGAGCTGCCAGCGGCCGTCGTGGGTGCGCGGCGCGGGGACGGTCGGCCCGGCCGGGCGGGGCGCCAGCGCGGGCTGGACGGGTGCGGCCTTGCGTCCGTGGCGCAGGCGCAGCTCGAGGGCCGGGTCGTCGCGGTCGGCCAGCGCCGCGGCGAGCGGGAAGACCGCGACGAGGAGATCGCCCTCGGTCTCGGCGGGCACCTCGAGGTCGGGGTCGCCGGCGCGCTGCAGCACCAGGCGGTCGTCGGCGGCGCCGCGCACGGCGAGCCACAGGTGCTCGCCGTCGGCGACGCGGGCGTGGACCACGCTCGCGGTCGAGGATCGGGA
>CALRVO020000310.1:0-5317 GCA_943371595.1 Sphingomonas paucimobilis | reverse complement strand
CGGGCAGCGGACGACCGACGGTGCCGACCCGCAGCGCCTCGGGGAGGTTGACGGTCACCGCGGCCGTGGTCTCGGTGAGGCCGTAGCCCTCGAGCACCGTGAGACCGATGCCGCGGTAGAAGTGGCCGAGCCGCTCGCCGAGGGGGGCGCCGCCCGACACCGCGTTGGTGCACGCCCCGCCGAGCGCGTCGCGCAGCGTGCCGTAGACGAGCCGGTCGAAGACCGCGTGCCGGGCGCGTACGGCGAGCGAGGCGCGGCCCTTGGGCCCGTCGAGGCCGCGCGACCACGCGATCGCGGTCTCGGCGGCGCGGTCGAAGATCTTGCCGCGACCGTCGGCCGTGGCGCGCTGGGAGGCGGTGTTGAAGACCTTCTCGAACACCCGCGGCACCGCGAGCACGAACGTCGGCCGGAACTCCTGGAGGGTCGCCACCAGGTTGCGCACGTCGTGGCTGTGGCCCAGGCGAACCCGGCAGCGGATCGCCCCGATCTGGATGATCCGGGCGAAGACGTGGGCGAGGGGCAGGAAGAGCAGCGTCGAGGGCTGCTCGCCCTCCTCGCCGGGGGCGAACAGGTCGTCGAGCTCGCTGACGGCGACGGCGATCTCGGTGAGGAAGTTGCCGTGGGTGAGCATGCAGCCCTTGGGCCGCCCGGTCGTGCCCGACGTGTAGATGAGGGTGGCCAGGTCGTCAGGGCCGGCGGCGACGCGCCGCGCCTCGAGGTCGGCGTCGGAGACGTCGGCGCCGAGGCGGGTGAGCACGTCGACGGCCCCGTGGCCGGTCTCGGTGTCGATGGTCCACACGTGGTGGAGCGAGTCGAGGCCACCGCGCACCGAGGAGATGCGCGCGAGGTGCTCGCGTCCCTCGGCCACGACCGCCGTCGCGGCGGAGTCGCGCAGGATCCACTCGACCTGCTCGGCCGACGACGTCTCGTAGACCGGGACCGTCACCGCGCCGGCGAACCAGATCGCGTAGTCGAGCAGGGTCCACTCCCACCGCGTGCGCGACATCAGCGCCACCCGGTCGCCGGCCTCGACGCCGGCGGCCACCAGGCCCTTGGCGACGCCCCGTACCTGGTCGAGCAGCGCCGCTGCGGTGACGTCGTCCCAGGTGGCCTCGCCACCGGGCTGGGAGGCCCGGCGGGACAGCACGATCGCGTCGGGCGCCTCGGCGGCGTTGCGCACCAGGTCGTCGGTCAGGTTGCCGGTGGTGGGCCGGTCGACGGTCTGGGGTGTCGAGTACTCACGCACGCGCCGATTGTGCACCCCACGGCCGGTCGGGTGGCGCGCCGGTCGTCGTGCCGGACGCATCCGGTAACCTCCACCGAGCCCAGGTCACACGTCGAGAGAGGTCACCATGCCCGAGCAGACCACCTCGTCGATCGTGGTCGACGCGGCCCCGTCCGCGGTGATGGACGTGATCGCCGACTTCCCCGCCTACCCGCTGTGGGCCAAGGGCGTGAAGGTCGCCGACGTGCGCTCCACCTACGTCGGCGAGCAGCAGGACCGGGCCCGCGAGGTGTTCTTCACCCTCGACGTGGCGCCGGTCAAGGACGAGTACACCCTCGCCTACGTCTGGGACGGCGACCGCCAGGTCACCTGGACCCTCGCCGAGGGCAAGATGCTCAAGGCCCTCGACGGCGCCTACGTGCTCAAGCCTCTCGGTGCCGACCGCACCGAGGTCACCTACCGTCTGGCCCTCGACGTGTCGATCCCGATGATCGGGATGATCAAGCGCAAGGGCGAGAAGATCCTCATCGACACCGCGTTGAAGGGCCTCAAGCAGCGCGTCGAGTCGCTGGGCTGATCGCCCGATCTCGGTCGGGTCCTCTCGTGCGCATCATCCTGTTCACCGGCAAAGGTGGCGTCGGCAAGTCCACCGTCGCCGCCGGCACCGCCGCGCTCGCGGCCGCGGCCGGCCACCGCACGCTCGTGCTCTCCACCGACGCGGCCCACTCGCTCGGTGACGCCTTCGGCGCGACCGTCGGTGCCGAGCCGACCGAGGTCGCCGAGCGGCTCTTCGTGCAGCAGGTCGACGCCCAGCTGCGCTTCGAGCAGTCGTGGGCCGAGGTCCAGGGCTACCTGCTCTCGGTGCTCGACGTGGCCGGTGTCGACCCCGTCGCCGCCGAGGAGCTCACCGTCATCCCCGGCGCCGAGGAGGTGCTGGCCCTGCTCGAGCTGCGGCTGCACGCCCTCGGCGACGAGTGGGACGTCATCGTCGTCGACTGCGCACCGACCGCCGAGACCCTGCGCCTGCTGGCCCTGCCCGAGGCGCTCGGCTGGTACATGCAGCGGGTCTTCCCGACCCAGCAGCGGGTGATGAAGGCCCTGCGGCCCGTGCTGTCGCGTGCGGCCGGCGTCCCGATGCCGCGCGGCACCGTCTTCGAGGCCGTCGAGCGGCTGCACGCCGAGCTCGGCGAGGTGCACGCGCTGCTGTCCGGACCGACGGCCAGCGTGCGGATCGTGATGACCCCCGAGCAGGTCGTGCTCGCCGAGGCCCGGCGCAGCCACACCAGCCTGTCCCTCTTCGGCTACCGCGTCGACGGCGTGGTGGCCAACCGCATCTTCCCCGCCGACGGTGCCGACGGCTGGCGCGCCCGCTGGGTGGTGGCGCAGGACGCCGTGCTCGCCGAGGTCGAGGAGTCCTTCGCCGGGCTGCCCCTCTGGCGCTCCCAGTACCGCGCGACCGAGCCGGTCGGGGTCGACGACCTGGCCGCCCTCGCCGCCGACCTCTACGGCGGTGACGACCCGCTCGCCGCACCCACGGGGGCCGGCCCCTTCCGGGTCACCCGCACCTCCGAGGGCGCCGTGCTCCACCTCGCGCTGCCCGGCGTACGCCGCGACGACGTCGACCTCGCCCGCCACCACGACGAGCTCGTCGTGACCGTCGGGTCCTACCGTCGGCTGCTCACCCTGCCGGCCGGGCTGGCCCGGCTGCGGGTCGCGGGGGCCGGGGTCGAGGACGGCGAGCTGCGGGTGCGCTTCCGAGAGCCGACCCACCAGCGGTCGACCGCGGGACAGGAGGGCTGACGTGAGCGAACCACGAGACCCCGACCAGCCCGACCAGCCCGACCAGCCCGACGTCGGCAGCGTCGGCGAGGAGGCCGCCAAGCTGCTGGGCGCCCTGTCGGACTGGGCGCGCGAGGGCGAGGGCGGCACGGGGCTGGGAGCCACCCTGTCCGGCCTGTCCGGGCTGACCGACCTCGCCAGTCAGGCGGCCGGCCGGCTCGGCGACGTCAACGAGCACCTCGCCACCGGCGCCGCCGAGTGCACCTACTGCCCGGTGTGCCGCACCGTGCACGCCCTGCGGGAGTCCAGCCCCGAGATCAAGGCCCACCTCGCCAGCGCAGCGTCCTCGCTGCTCCATGCCGTCGCCGGGGTCCTGGCGACGCTTCCCCCGCCGGGCTCGTCCGGCTCGGCCGGAGCGTCGGGACCGACGTCGACCGGCGCGGGCACCGAGTTCGAACGGATCGACCTCGACGGAGACGACGATGACTGACCCACGTGGACTGACCTGCGGCATCGATGTCGGCGGCACCAAGATCGCCGGAGCGGTCGTCGACGCCGAGGGCGTCGTGGTCGCGAAGCACCGGATCGTCTCGCCGGCCGCCGACGCCGACGCCGTCGAGGACGCCATCGCGCGCCTGGTGCTCGAGCTCGCCGCCGAGCACGAGCTGACCGCCGTCGGCATCGGCGCCGCCGGCTACGTCGACGCCGGCCGTGCGGTGGTGATGTTCGCGCCCAACATCGCCTGGCGCGACGAGGACCTCCGCCAGGAGATCCAGGCCCGCGTCCACCTGCCGGTGGTGGTCGAGAACGACGCCAACGCGGCAGCCTGGGGCGAGTTCGCCTTCGGTGCCGCGGCCGACCGCGACGACATGCTCATGGTCACCGTCGGCACCGGCGTCGGGGGCGGCATCGTCACCGGTGGCGCCCTGTTCCGCGGGGCGTTCGGTGCCGCCGCCGAGATCGGCCACCTGCGGGTCGTGCCCGGCGGACGTCAGTGCGGCTGCGGCAACCTGGGCTGCCTCGAGCAGTACGCCAGCGGCTCGGCGCTGGTCAAGGAGACCCGGGCACTGGCCCACACCGACGAGGCGGCCGCGCTGCTCGCCCGTGCCGGCGGCGACCCGGCCGCCATCAACGGCCCGATGATCACCGCCGCCGCCGCCGAGGGCGACCCCTTCGCCGTCGCACAGGTCGCCGAGCTCGGCCGCTGGCTGGGCGAGGCGCTGGCGTCGCTGACCGCCGTCCTCGACCCGGGGGTCATCGTCATCGGCGGCGGCGTGAGCGAGGCCGGGGACCTGCTCCTCGACCCCGCCCGGGAGGCGTTCCTCGAGCAGCTCACCGGCCGCGGCCACCGGCCGGTCGCCGAGCTGCGCACCGCCTCGCTCGGCAACGCGGCCGGCGTCATCGGTGCCGCCGACCTGGCCCGGCACTAGGACCGGGCCCGGTCGTGGTGCTCTACGTCGGGGTCGACGTCGGCGGGACCAAGGTCCTGGCCGGTGAGGTGACCCGCGCGGGCGTCGTGCTGCGCACCGCGCGGCGCTCGACGCCCGGGCGCCGGGTCAGCGTCGCGTCCGTCGAGGACGCCCTCACCGCCGCCGTCCACGACGTGGCCGGGGGGCGGCGTATCGCCGGCGTCGGCGTCGCGGCCGCGGGGTTCGTCGACGCCGCGGGCGAGCGCGTCATGTTCGCGCCCCACCTGCCGTGGGTCGGCGACCCCGTGCGCGAGCGGCTGAGCCGACGCTGGAGCGCCCCGGTCGCCCTCGACAACGACGCCAACTGCGCCGCGGTCGCCGAGTCGGCGTACGGCGCCGCCCGCGGTGCCTCCTCGGCCCTGGTCGTGACCCTCGGCACCGGCATCGGTGGCGCCTACGTGCTGGGCGGTGAGGTGGTGCGCGGCGCCCAGGGCATGGCGGGGGAGTTCGGGCACATGCGGCTCGTGCCCGACGGGCGCGCGTGCGAGTGCGGGATGTCGGGGTGCTGGGAGCAGTACTGCTCGGGCAACGCGCTGGTCCGCCTGGCCCGCAAGCAGATGGCGGTCGAGCCCTCCGTGCTCGACGAGATGTGCGACGGGCGACCCGACCGGTTGACCGGGCCGATGGTGACCGCCGCGGCCGAGTCCGGCGACCTCGTCGCGCGACAGGCGTTCGCCGCCGTCGGCGACTGGCTCGGCGTCGGTCTCGGGGCGCTGTCGTCGGCGCTCGACCCCGAGGTCGTCGTGGTCGGCGGTGGTGTGTCGGCGGCCGGTGACCGGCTGCTCGACCCTGCACGCGTCGCGCTCGAGCGGTCGCTGGTCGGCGCCGCCCACCGGGCGCCGCC
>CALRVO020000309.1:0-5317 GCA_943371595.1 Sphingomonas paucimobilis | reverse complement strand
AGTCGGTGTCGGGTCGCACCCCGCCGCCGGTGAGCGCCGCGAACCAGATCGGGCCGGCACCCTCCCACGAGCGACCGCCGATCGCGGTGGCGGCGAGCTGGAAGGCTCGGTTGGGGATGCCGGAGTTGAGGTGGACCCCGCCGTTGTCGTCGGTCGTCTCGACGTAGTCGGCCAGCCGTCCGACCTGGGGGTCGCGACCCAGCCGCGGGTCGTCGTAGGCCGTGCCGGGGGCGCGCATGTCGCGCAGCGCCCGGGCCTGGACGCCGGGGCGGAACAGCCCGGCGCCGATCAGCCAGTCGGCGTCGGCGGCGTCCTGGTCGCGCAGCCGTTGGAGCAGGCAGGCCGCGAACACGTCGGAGACCGACTCGTTGAGCGCCCCCGACTGGCCGTCGTAGACCAGGCCGGCGGTGCGTTCGGTGACGGCGTGGGCGAGCTCGTGGCCGATGACGTCGACGGCGACGGTGAACCGCTCGAACAGCGTGCCGTCGCCGTCGCCGAACACCAGCTGGGCGCCGTCCCAGAAGGCGTTGACGTAGTCGGCGCCGAAGTGGACCGAGGCCAGCACCGACGCCCCGCGGCCGTCGTAGGAGTCGCGTCCGAAGACCTCCGAGAGCAACGCCAGCGAGGCCGCCACCCCGTCGGCGGCCTCGTCGACGGCCGGGTCGCCGGTCGCCGGGTCGCCCGCCGCGCGCACCGGGCGCCCGGGGAGGTCCTGGGTCTGCTCGCAGTCGTGGACGGTCCAGGCCGCCGCGGCCGCGGCCCGGGCCGGCGCTGCTCGGCCGGGCTCGTACGCCGCCCGGGCGGCTCGGATGCGTCGGTCGGTCGCGAGGGTCGACGCGGCCGCCGGGTCGGTCTCGGCCAGGCGGCGCAGCAAGTGGGGCGGGAGGAAGCAGGGCACCGAGAGCATGGGACGTGTCTACCCCCGGCCACCGACATCCGCCACGGGTCGGGAAGGTCGGCTGCGGTCAGGTGGTCTCGTGACGGTCGCGGGCGACCTCCTCGACCACCGTGTGGTCAGGTCGACCGTCGCGGGCGACCTCCTCGACCACCGTGTGGTCAGGTCGACCGTCGCGGGCGACCTCCTCGACCACCGTGTGGTCAGGTCGACCGTCGCGGGCGACCTCCTCGACCACCGTGTGGTCAGGTCGGCCGTCGGCGACCTCCTCGACCGCCCGTGCGTGACGAGGTCGTCACCGCCGACGAATCGGTCTCCTGCGGGCACCACATCTAGACTCGACAAGGCCCTGGGCACGTCTTCGGGCCGCACGCTTCTCCCGACCCGACAGGACGTCGTACTGCTATGCCCACCACCCGCGCCGATCTCCGCAACGTCGCCATCGTGGCTCACGTCGACCACGGCAAGACCACCCTCGTCGACGCCATGCTCCGCCAGGCCGGGGCGTTCACCGCCCACCAGGCCGAGAGCGTCGCCGAGCGCGTCATGGACTCCGGCGACCTCGAGCGCGAGAAGGGCATCACGATCCTCGCCAAGAACACGGCGGTCCACTACGAGGGTCCGGCCGGCGGCGGCCAGCCGATGGTCATCAACATCATCGACACCCCCGGCCACGCCGACTTCGGTGGCGAGGTCGAGCGCGGCCTGTCGATGGTCGACGGCATCGTGCTCCTCGTCGACGCCTCCGAGGGCCCGCTGCCCCAGACCCGCTTCGTGCTGCGCAAGGCGCTCAACGCCGACATGCCGGTGATCCTGGTCGTCAACAAGACCGACCGGTCCGACGCGCGCATCGCCGAGGTCGTCGACGAGACCTACGAGCTGTTCATGGACCTGCTCGACGACTCCCACAGCCAGGACGCGCTCGACTTCCCGGTGGTCTACGCCTCGGGCCGCGCCGGCATCGCGAGCCTCACCGCCCCCGAGAACGGCGAGATGCCCGAGGGCAACGACCTCGAGCCGCTGTTCAAGACGATCCTCGACACCATCCCCGCGCCGGTCTACGAGGAGGGCGCACCGCTGCAGGCCCACGTCACCAACCTCGACGCCTCGCCGTTCCTCGGCCGCCTCGCGCTGGTGCGGGTCCACCAGGGCACGCTCAAGAAGGGCCAGCAGGTCGCCTGGATGCGTCGCAACGGCGACGTCAAGAACGTCAAGATCACCGAGCTCCTCGTCACCGAGGGCCTCGAGCGCCAGCCCGGCGAGTCCGCCGGCCCCGGTGACATCGTCGCCATCGCCGGCATCCCCGAGATCACCATCGGCGAGACCCTGGCCGACCCCGAGAACCCGGTCGCGCTGCCGCTCATCCACGTCGACGAGCCGGCCATCTCGATGACCATCGGCACCAACACCTCGCCGCTCGTCGGGCGCACCAAGGGCGGCAAGGTCACCGCTCGCCTGGTCAAGGACCGGCTCGACTCCGAGCTCGTCGGCAACGTGTCGCTGCGCATCCTGCCGACCGAGCGTCCCGACGCCTGGGAGGTCCAGGGCCGTGGCGAGCTGGCGCTGGCGATCCTCGTCGAGCAGATGCGCCGCGAGGGCTTCGAGCTCACCGTCGGCAAGCCGCAGGTCGTCACGCGCGAGATCGACGGCAAGCTGCACGAGCCGTTCGAGCGCCTCACGATCGACGCCCCGGAGGAGTACCTCGGCACGATCACCGAGCTGCTCGCCGCCCGCAAGGGCCGCATGGAGCAGATGACCAACCACGGCACCGGCTGGGTCCGCATGGAGTTCCTCGTGCCCGCGCGCGGCCTGATCGGCTTCCGCACCCAGTTCCTCACCGACACCCGCGGCACCGGCATCGCCCACGGCATCTCCGAGGGCTACGAGCCGTGGGCCGGCGAGATCCGCTCGCGCAACAACGGCTCCCTGGTGGCCGACCGCAAGGGCGCGGCCACGGCGTACGCCATGACGTCGCTGCAGGAGCGCGGCGTAATGTTCGTCGAGCCCACGACCGAGGTCTACGAGGGCATGATCATCGGCGAGAACTCCCGCAACGACGACATGGACGTCAACATCACCAAGGAGAAGCAGCAGACCAACATCCGGTCCGCCACCTCCGACAACTTCGAGAAGCTGATCCCGCCGCGCAAGCTGTCGCTCGAGCAGTGCCTGGAGTTCTGCCGCGACGACGAGTGCGTCGAGGTCACCCCCGACGCCGTGCGCATCCGCAAGGTCGTCCTCGACGCCAACGAGCGCGCCAAGACCGCCAGCCGCGCCCGCAAGGGCACCAAGTAGTCACGCAGTGACGGCCGACCGCACCGGGCTCACGGGCCCGGTGCGGGCGGTCCCGTGGAAGGTCCGATCAGGCCGCGGGCGTGCTCGGCGGCCGCCGTCGGGCCGCCGGCGGGCTCGTGCAGCAGGTGGCTCGCGACGGCCAGCAGCAGGCTGCGCGCGAGGTGGACCGCAGGGCCCTCCTCGCTGACCCCGCCGGAGTCGAGCAGCCACGAGGTGAGCAGCGTGAGCCACGGGTCGTGCGCGGTCGACGGCACCGTGGCGATCCAGACGACGTAGGGCCGCACGAAGGCGGCGCGCTGGCCGATGAACTGGGCCAGGGCCAGCAGCGGGTCGTGCGTCAGGTCAGCCGTCGCGTGCGTCGCGTCGTCGAGCACGACGTGCAGAGCGATGTCGTCGACCCCGGAGAACACCTTGTAGAGCGCCGACCGGCTCACCCCGGCGAGGCGCGCGACCTGGTCGGGGCTGGTGCCGCTGACACCGTTGCGCTGCAGCAGCTGCCTCGCGGCCGTCACGACGCTGCTGCGTACGTCGGCCGCGCGGCCCGGTGAGATGGGTGAGGCACGGTCCAGCGCGTAGTAGTTGATCTCGGCGAGACGGTCGTCGAGCGTGTGCCGGTCCCCGACGGGTCGCAGGGTCACGAGGGTGACGCCCTGGGCGATGCCGGCGAACTTCTCGACGTCGAAGGCCTGCGGGTCGACCTTGTGCCGCACGACGGCGCCGCTCACGAGCGCGGTGTGCGCGGCGATGAAGGCGGCCGGGTCGATCGGTGGCCGCAGCTCCCGTCCCCAGCCACGGATCATCGGCTCGAGCGCCGTGGCGATCCGCCGGTCGATGGCCCGCAGCAGGTCGCCGTAGGGCTGGTCGAGCGCGGAGCCGCCGAGCGCCCACAGACCGAGCCGGACCCGGAACTCGGGATCGGTGTCGAGGCGGTGGAAGTCGTGACGGTGCATCTCGCGAGCGGCCACGACGGGAACCCCGGCGCCGCGGATGTTGTCGACCTGGGAGGTCACCGAGGTGACCGGGAACCTGTCGGGGTCGTAGACGCTGGCCACCACGGCCTCGGCGAACTGCTCGAGCGTCCCGAAGTGGTGGTAGAGCGTGGTCACGCCGACGCCGGCACGTCGGGCGATCTCCTTGGCCCCGACCGCCGAGAGCAGTGCCGCCGGGGTCAGCTCCCGCAGGGCGAGTGTCGCCTGGTCGAGGAGAGCACGACGGGTGTCGCGCGACCGGGAAGCAGGCACGTCCACGAACTTTAGGGCGTGGGGACTCCTCGGGCACCGAGATCGGCGGACCGCACCAACGGACGCGCACGTCGCGCGAGGCGCCCGCCCGGGGCACCGGTGGGAGCCGTCAGGCACGGTCGAGGCACCATGGCTGCGTGCCGCCGTCGTCCGCTCCCGCCGACCGGCGTGACCGGGCGCGGCTGACGACCCTCGCCCTGGTCACCACCGTCGGCGCGGTCGTCAGCAGCCTCGGCGCGCCGCTGGTGCCCAGCATCGCCGAGGAGTACGACGTCTCGGTCACCTCCGCGCAGTGGGCGCTCACGGCGACCCTGCTCGCCGGTGCGGTCGCGACACCGGTGCTGGGCCGCCTGGGCAGCGGCCGCCGTCGGCGCCCCACGATGCTCGCGGGCATCGGGGTCGTGCTGCTCGGCACCCTGCTCGCCGCCCTGCCGCTGGGCTACGGACCGCTGGTGGTCGGCCGGGCGCTGCAGGGCGTGGGGCTGGCCCTGGTGCCGCTCGCGCTCGCGGTCGCCCGCGACGCCTACCGCGGTGCCGATCAGGCGCGGGTGCTGGCGCTGCTGTCGGTGACGACGGTTGCGGGCGCCGGCCTCGGCTACCCCGTCACGTCCCTGGTGGCGGCCTACGCCGGCCTCCACGGCGCCTACGTCTTCGGCGCCGCCCTCGTCGCGCTCACGCTGCTGCGCGCGCTGCGCCACGTGCCGGCCGACCTCGACGTACCCGGTCAGCCCGTCGACCTCGCCGGCGCCACGATGCTCACCACCGGCACCCTCGCACTGCTGCTGGCGGTCAGCCAGGGCCGCGTGTGGGGCTGGACGTCGGCGGCGACCGTCTCGCTCGCCGTGCTCGGCGTCGCGGCGATGGCGCTGTGGGTGGCGTGGACGCT
>CALRVO020000308.1:0-5320 GCA_943371595.1 Sphingomonas paucimobilis | reverse complement strand
GGGCCGGCGCGGGCACCGGCGCGGGGGCCGGCGCGGGGGGCGGGGGCGCCTGGACGGTCACGCCGTCGGACGGCAGCGTGATCGACGCGCGCCGCTCGAGGCGGTCGAGGCGGGCCTGGACCCCGTGGGTGGAGTGGTCGGCGCCGGGGAGCAGCACCCGGGCGCAGATCAGCTCGAGCAGCAGCCGCGGGGCGGTGGCGCCGCGCATCTCGGTGAGCCCGACCGCGACGAGGTCGGCGGCGCGACTCAGGTCGGCCCGCCCGAAGCGGGAGGCCTGGGCCACCAGCCGCTCGCCCTGGTCGACGGCCACGTCGATCAGGCCCGTGGCGGGTGCGTCGGGCACCGCGGCGATGATGACGAGGTCGCGCAGTCGGCGCAGGAGGTCCTCGGTGAAGCGGCGCGGGTCCTGGCCGGTCTCGATGACCCGGTCGACCACGCCGAAGACCGCGGCCCCGTCGCCGGCGGCGAAGGCGTCGACCACGTCGTCGAGCAGGGTGTCGGGGGTGTAGCCGAGCAACCCGCTGGCCAGCTCGTAGGTCACGCCGGCCGGACCGGCGCCGCCGAGCAGCTGGTCGAGCACCGACAGGGTGTCGCGCGCCGAGCCCGCACCGGCGCGGACCACCAGCGGCAGCGCGGCCGGCTCGATGGCCACGCCCTCGCGCTCGCAGAGCTCGGTGAGGTAGGCCGAGAGGGAGCGCGGCGGGATGAGCCGGAACGGGTAGTGGTGGGTGCGCGAGCGGATGGTCGGGATGACCCGGTCGGGCTCGGTGGTCGCGAAGATGAAGCGCAGGTGGGGCGGCGGCTCCTCGACGAGCTTGAGCAGGGCGTTGAAGCCCTGCGTGGTGACCATGTGGGCCTCGTCGATGATGTAGACCTTGTAGCGGTCGCGCACGGGCGCGAAGAACGCCTTCTCGCGCAGGTCGCGGGCGTCGTCGACACCACCGTGGGAGGCGGCGTCGATCTCGATCACGTCGATCGATCCCGAGCCGCCGCGAGCCAGCTCGCGACAGCTGTCGCACTCGCCGCAGGGATCGGCCACCGGCGCGACCGCGCAGTTGAGCGCGCGGGCCAGGATGCGCGCCGAGGTGGTCTTGCCGCAGCCACGCGGGCCGGAGAAGAGGTAGGCGTGGTTGACCCGGTTGTTGCTCAGCGCGGCCCGCAGGGGCTCGGTCACGTGCTCCTGGCCGATGACCTCGGCAAAGGTCTCCGGCCGGTAGCGGCGGTAGAGCGCGAGCGGTGAGTCCACGGGCCCGACCCTAACCACCGGCACCGACAACCGCCTACGGCGACCGGCTCACGACCCCGGGGACGAAGAGGCCCCCCGCGCACCCGACAGAGCTCACTTACCCTTGCTGCCTTCCGGCCCTGGGGGAGTTGGGCGAGATGCCGCCACACGGGGGGTTGGCAAGGAGCATAGGCGATTGGTCGTCGCCGCCGCCCGACGGGTACTGTCCTCCGCGGAGGATTCGCCTAGTGGCCTATGGCGCTCGCTTGGAAAGCGAGTTGGGTTAACGCCCTCAGGGGTTCGAATCCCCTATCCTCCGCCACGGAGCAGCGCCGGCCCCCGCCGGCGCTGCTCGCTTTTCCCCGGACCCCGCCTCGATCAGTCGGGTCCGGTGGCCACCGGCCGGTCGAGGTTGCTCCACTGCGACCACGAGCCGGCGTAGAGCGCGGCGTCGTGGCCGGCGAGCGCGAGCGCGACGACCTCGTGGGCGGCCGTGACGCCGGAGCCGCAGTAGGCCGCGACCGGGACGCCCTCGCTCACGCCGCAGGCCTCGAAGCGGGACCGGAGCCGGTCGGCGGGCAGGAAGGTGCCGTCGGGGGCGAGGTTGTCGCTGGTGGGGGCGCTGACGGCCCCGGGGACGTGGCCGGCCTTGGGGTCGATCGGCTCGGTCTCGCCCCGGTAGCGCTCGGCGGCCCGGGCGTCGAGCAACGTGCCGCGGGCGGCGAACGCCTCGACGTCGTCGACGTCGAGGCTCGGCAGCCCGCCGGGCCTCAGCACGACGTCGCCCGGCGCGGGCACGACGTCGTCGGTCGCGAGCGGGAGACCGGCGGCCCGCCAGGCGGGCAGGGCGCCGTCGAGCAGGCGTACGTCGCTCAGACCACCCCAGCGCAGCAGCCACCAGGCGCGGGCGGAGGCCAGGTTGCCGTGGCCGTCGTAGACGACGACGGTGCTGCCGGGGCGCACGCCCCAGCGCCGGGCCGCGGCCTGCAGGTCGTCCACGCTCGGCAGGGGGTGACGCCCGTCGGTGGGCTCCGCGTGCGAGGCCAGCTCGGTGTCGAGGTCGACGTAGACCGCACCCGGCACGTGGCCGCCGAGGTAGACCTCGTGGCCCGGCGGCCCACCGAGGGCCCAACGGACGTCGAGGACGACGACGTCGTGGCCGGGCGCGGCGAGCAGGGCCGCGAGCTCGGCGGCGGTGACCAGCACCGGCGGGGCGGCCACCTCAGCCCCCGGTGTGCGCGCGTCGCCGGGACAGCACGGGCCGCAGCAGCATGGCGACCACCAGCGCTCCCCCACCGAACAGGCCCCACCACACCGCGTTGCGGCGCGTGCCGCGGAGCACGTCGGGCTCGGGCTGGGGAAGGGGCGCGGGCGTGGCCGGCGGCGGGGGCTGCAGGCCGGGCGGCACCACGCCGTCCTTGCCGGGGCGCACGGGCCGGGTGAGCGCCTCGACCGGCAGCACGACGCCCCGGCCGCGGAACTTGTCGACCGCACCGCTGGCCGACGGGCCGACGCCGGTCGCGGTGACCTCGAGCCGGGCGATCAGCTGCTCGGGGGTGGTCTTGCGGGGAAGGACCGACGCCAGGAGGGCGAGGACGCCCGACACCTCGGCGGCGGCCACCGAGGTCGACGAGCGGTAGAACGAGCAGGTCGAGCCGTCGATGGTGTAGGAGACCGCACCGAACGTCGGCGCGACGACGTCGATCGCCGAGCTGAGCAGCCCGCTCGGGGTGTCGGGCTCCTCGAACTCGGGGTCGGTGGTGGTGCCGACCGCCACGACGCGGGAGTTGGTCAGGGAGTAGCCCGCGGGGTACTTGACCACGTCCTCGCCGAACTCGTAGCCGGTGTCGCTGCCCTCGTCGTCCTCGGCACCACCGTCGTCCTCGGGCGCGATCTCGGGCACGCGGTTGCCCGTCGAGGCCACCACGATGGCGCCGGCGTCGGTCACCCGCCGGACGGCGGCCTCGAGCTCGGGGGTGTCGCGGTCGACGGTGAGCGAGACGTTGACGATGCGGATGTCTCCCGGCTTGCGTCCGGCCAGCGGGGCGACGGCATCGAGCCCCGCGATGATGCTGGCGTCGGTGGGGGTGGCGCCGTCCTGGCTGTTGTCGGAGTCGTAGACGCGCACGTCGTAGATCTCGGCGCCCGGGGCGATGCCGATCGGGCCGTCGGCGCCGGGCTGCCCGGCGATCACGCCGGCCATCGCGGTGCCGTGGTAGAAGATCGGCGCCTCGTCCCGCGTGCGGCCGTAGACCCTCACCCCGGGGCTCTCCACCCCCGAGTCGATCACGGCGACCCGGACCCCGGCGCCCGGGGTGGCGCCGGTGAGGCGGCGTACGACCTCGTGCGCCTTGTCGATGCGCAGCAGGTCGAGCGGGGCGCTCGGCTCGGTGGGCGGTTGCTTGTCGGTCCGCTCGGTGTCGTCGACCTGGGTGCAGTCGTCGCCGTCGGGCTCGGCGCTGGCCGGGCTCGGCGCCGACACCACGACCACCCCGGCCAGCGACAGGCCCGCCAGGCCCGCCAGGGCCGTGCTCAGGGCGCGGGCCCGACGTGGGCTGCTCACGAGCAGCTGCCCTCGGGGGTCGGGGGGCAGCGGGCGGCGTCGACGCTCAGCGTCACACCGACGTCGAAGAGCCCGATCCAGTCCTGCGGCACGACGACGTCGTCGACCCCGGCGTAGCCGAGCAGCTCCTTCTCCTGACCGTCGCCGACCGGGTAGGCGTAGCCGCGGGCGTCGATCAGCACGGGGGTGCTGGGCCCGTCCTCCGACCAGCTGCCGGACTGCACGAAAGCACCCGCCCCGGAGGCGACGACGGCGTCGACATCGGCCACGCCGATCGACTCGGCCGAGGCCGGCGAGCCGGTCTCGGTCGTGGCCAGAACGACGCCCGGCTGGCCTCCGGGCGTGTCGAGCAGGGCGCAGAGCTCGCCGGCGGACTGCCGGTCGCGGACCACCGTGGGCCAGTAGGCGTCGGGCAGGCTGCGGGCGTCGGGGATGGTGGTGCCGCCGGGGACCTGCTCGGCGGTGAACTGCGCCAGGGGGTCGCGGCGGGGCCGCTCCAGGGCTCGGTAGACGGCGGCCGCGAAGGGGTCGAGCTCGCGGGTGCCGTCGCGGGTCATCAGGTAGGTCGCGGACCCGTCCTCGAGCAGGTCACCGACCTCGGCCTCGGCACCGCTGTCGATCTCGTCGCGGAAGGGCCACGGCACGGCCAGGTCGTCGGGGGTCAGGGCGAAGGTGTCGAGCGCCAGCGGCCCCCCGGCGGGGAACAGGGTGATCCACTGGTCGGGCACGGTCACGGCGTCGGCCTGGGAGCTGTCGGCCACGTCGCGCAGGATCCGGTCGGTGGCCTCGTCGTCGGGGACGGGGTAGGCGTAGGCCCGCTCGACACCATCGGTCCCGACCTCGGACTGGGCCACCAGGTAGAGGTCGCCCGAGGCCGTGCGGACGACGAACGACCGGTCGGGGACCGGTGTCGTGTCGACCTCGTCGGAGACCTCGACCCTGATCCCGACCGGCTCACCGTCGATCTCGCCCGTGCAGGCGCTCCAGCCGGTCTGCACCAGGGCGGACTCGCGCGGGGGGATGGCCGGGGCGTCGACGATGCCGATCGAGGCGCCGATCTGCTTCTCCTCGATCTCGGCGCGTGGGACCCGCTCGGACGTCTCGTCGGGACCGAAGAGGAGCATGGCGGAGGTGATGTTGGTCAATGGCCGCAGCTCGGTCTCGTCGCTCCCGCTGATCTGGAGCACGGCGTAGTTGGCTCCTGACTCCTTCTCGCTGACCAGGCCCTCCTCGTCGAGGTTGGCGAAGCCGGGCGACTTCAGGATGCCGAGCACGGCCCCCCCGGCGATGAGCAGCACGGCGAGGGCGATGCCACCCACGATGGCGCGACCCGGTCGGGTGGGCTCGACCTCACGGCCGCCCGGCGCCCCCGAGACGAAGGCGGTGACGAGCCGTCGCCGGCTGAAGGAGTAGGCCTCGACGAGGTCCTTCTTGGTGGCCATCGCGCTCAGCCCGGCAGCGAGTCGCTGACGCTGATGGCCAGCACCAGCAAGGGGATGAGGGCGACCAGCGACACCGTCTCGAGCACGTCG
>CALRVO020000307.1:0-5321 GCA_943371595.1 Sphingomonas paucimobilis | reverse complement strand
CTCTACGGCGTCTCGCTGGCGATGATGGTGCGCGGCGACCTCGGGCTGGCGCCCTGGGACGTGCTCCACTCAGGCCTGGTGCGCCACGTCCCGCTCACCCTGGGCCAGGCCGTCGTGGTGATGAGCTTCGTCGTGCTGCTGCTCTGGGTGCCGCTGCGCGAGCGGCCCGGCGTCGGCACCATCGCCAACGCGCTGGTCGTCGGGCTCTCGGCCGACGCCACCCTCGCGCTCCTCGACGCCCCGTCGCCGCTGGTCGCGCGCGTCGCACTGATGGTCGGCGGGGTGCTGCTGTGCGGCCTGGCCTCGGCGCTCTACATCGGCGCCCAGCTCGGCCGTGGGCCCCGCGACGGGCTGATGACCGGCCTGGCCCGGCGTACGGGCCGCTCGATCCGGTTGGTCCGCACCGGCCTCGAGGTCGTGGTCGTGCTCGTCGGACTGGCCCTGGGTGGCGTCCTCGGTCTCGGCACGGTGCTCTACGCCCTGGCCATCGGGCCGCTCACCCAGCTGCTGCTGCCGCTGTTCCTGGTCGACGTCGACGCCGGCCGAGATGGACGCCCGAAGATGTCGCGCCGTGGCCGCGACACGACGACACGATGAACTCTGCGTCATCGACCGACGCACGGGTCGGGAGTCGGTAGCCTCGCCCGGGTGTTCCTCCCGCACCATCGCGGCGCCTCGGTCGCCCTTTCGTCCCTGCTCCTCCCGGTCGTCCTGGCGCTGGGTCTGGCCGTCGCCGGCCTGGTCGTGCTCGCCGTCGGCGTCCCCGCCACGGCCGCCGCCCCGACCGCGGTCGACCGGGCGCCGTACGCCGCGCTGACCGGTCCGGCCACCGGGATCACCACGATCCGCGACATCGCGACCGGTCGCGACGGCCGCACCTACGGCCTGCAGGACGCCTCGGTGCGGGTGTTCGCCGCGGGCGCCGCGGGCAACGCCGCCCCGCAGCGCACGATCACCTTCACTCCCGGGGCGCCCCGGACGGGCTTCGCCCTGACCGCGGACGCCGACGGCTTCGTCACCGTCCTCGCCGTCGACCCCGACGACTACACCAACGCGCTCGTCCTCGTCTTCGCCCCGGGGGCGAGCGGTGCCGCCACCCCAGTGGTGTCGCGCACCAACGGCGAGCTCGACATCCAGCAGCCCATCGACGTGACCGACGTCGGCGACCAGGTCGCCTTCATCGACAACAACCGCAACGACGTGCGCACCTACGACCTGCGGGGCGGTGCGACCACCCCGACGCGCGTCATCGCCGCCGGGTCCGAGACCTCGACGCGGATCTTCAGCCCCTCCGCCCTCAACTCCGACCGGTTCGGTCGTCTCGTCCTCGCCGGACCCGACTGGGTGTCGGTCTTCGCGGCCGGTGCCTCGGGCGACGTCGCGCCCCAGCGCTACCTGCAAGGAGCCCGCACCCGACTGGCGACCCAGCCAGCCGGGGTCGCGCTCGACGACCGGGGCAACCTCTTCGCCGGCACCGTCGCCTACAGCGGGTCGGGCCCGGTGTCCACCAGGGTGCTGCGCTTCGCTCCCGGCGCGACCGGTGACGTCGCCCCCGCCACCACCCTGGCGGGTTCGCGCACCGGTCTCGACCCGGTCTCGCTGTTCGACGTCGCGCCGTCGGGCACGATCCTCACCTACCGGCTCGACCCGGTGACGTTCGCCGGCGGCAACCGGATCAACCTCCACCGGCCGATCGGTCCCTACGCCGTCCCCGGCAAGCCCGGCGGACTCAAGGTCACGGGCAAGTCCGCCGCGGCCCGACGCACGGTGTCGTGGCGGCCCGCGGCCGTCACCAGTCCGGACACCCCCGTGAGGTCCTACACCGTCACCGTGACCTGCGGCGGCAAGAAGAGGCTCAGCAGGACCACGGCGGCCGGCACGAGGTCGGTGCGGGTCACGCTCCGGTCGTTCCGCAAGGGGCGCTGCACCGCCACCGTGCGCGCCCGCAACGCCGTCGGTGCCTCACCGGCTGCCTCGACCCGTTTCGCCGTACGCCGCTGACCCAGGACCCGGTTGTCGGTGGCGCCCCGTAAGGTCGACCACGTGAAGAGCCGATGAGCAAGACCGACGAGCTGCGCGCGATGCGCGAGGCCAAGTACGCACGGGCCCGCGCGGCCACCGGTCGGGCGCCCCTGCCCACGACGACCGCCAAGGCCAAGCCCGACGCCCCCGTCGCGCCGTCCGCCACCAAGGCCGCGGGCAAGCCGGCGGCGAGCAAGGCGGCCCCCGCAGGCGACGCGACCCCGACCGACGCCGTCTGCGGCCACCGCAACATGAGCGGCCGCACCTGCACCCGCGAGCAGGGCCACGCCGCCAAGAGCCACCGCTACTCCTGACGGTCGAGCCCGGCCTGCGGTCGGCTCAGAACGGGCTCTGGGTGACCGGTGCCTGGATGCTGCCGACGATGCTCTTCTCGTCGTCGGTGTAGTCGACGTCGACGCAGATCGACTCGGCGTCCACCGACTCGACCGTCACAGTGCCGGTGCCGTCGACCGCCTGGTTGCTCATCCCGTCGTCGCCGAGCAGCACCGTGGAGAACGTCAGGACGTCGGGGTCGGTCGTGTAGTCCACGGTGGTGCCCGCGGTGATCGGCTCGGCGTCGGTGAGGGCACCGATCCGGGTCAGGTAGATGTTCGCCTGGTGCGAGCCCGCAGGTGGCGTCACCGTTCCGGTCGCTAGGTCGTCGGTGGGGATGTCGTAGTCGCCGGCATAGACGGTGAAGGCGCCGCCGTCGGCCAGCTCGACCGCCTGCGCGCGGTCCAGGCTCACGGTGCTGCCGTCGGGGTAGGTGACCTCGAGCGCGGTGCGACAGCCACCGTCCGTCGACGTGCTGCTCGGGGAGTCTGCCTCCGTCGTGGCTGCGTCACCCCCGCCACAGGCCGCGAGGGCGAGGACGGTGGCGGTGCTCAGGGCGGGCAGGATGAAGCGACGCATGGTCATGGCGTTCCGTTCGGGTCGGTCTGTCGAGAAACGGGGGCGTCGATCGCCGCGAAGCCCACGACGGCCTCGGCCGTGGCTGCGGCGCCGTCGACGGCGGCATAGGCCTCGGCCATCCGCTGCGCGGCCTCCCGGTACGCCGGGTCGCTGAGCATGCGTCGGGCGACGGCTACGAGGGCGGGGGTCGTGGCGTCGCGCGGCCCGACGCGGTGGGCCACGCCACGGCGCTCCGCCAGGACGACGTTGGTGTCCTGCTCGGGTTGGAGCGGGATGCCGAGGAAGGGCGTTCCGGCTGCCACGGCCGTCTGCAGCGACCCGTGACCGCCGGCCGCGACCATCAGGGCGACACGGGGGACCACGAGGTGGTTGGGCAGCAGGGGTTCGACCATGAGGTCGGGACCGTCGAGGTCGCTGAGGTCGTAGCCGCCGGACGACACCAGCAACGGGCGCCCCAGCCCGCGGAGGTTGTCGACGACCCGACGCATCAGTCGCGGGGGCGTCGAGGTCATGGCGACGTAGACCGGGCCCCGGTCGAGGAACGCCTCGACCCGGTCGGGCACCGGCAGCGCCAGCCTCGCGAAGAGCGGCCCGCCGTAGGCCAGGCGGGATCCCGTCCGGTAGGCCTCCGGGTGTCGCGGCTGCCAGGCGTCGACCTCGGCCCTGGAGAACCCGAACATCTCCGGCACGTCCATCACCAGGGACAGGTCGCCCATGAGGAGCGCGGGGAAGCTCGGCAGCGGCTCGACCCCGAACGCCTCGCAGACCCGGTTGACCGCACCGATGTGGATCTTCAGGCGTGGGGTCCGACGGTTGAAGCCACGCGTGGCCACCGACCGGGGCAGGAGGCCCAGGACGGGAGACGGCAAGGTGGACGGCAGGGGGAGGAGGTCGTTCTCCCACAACGGGGGGAGCATCGACCCGGCGTGCTCGGTGACCAGCGGGACGCCGGAGACCTTCGAGGAGATCAGGGCACTCAGCGTCCAGCCGGTCACGATCACGTGCGGCCCGACCCGTTCGATCAGCTCGAGCTCGCGCCGCACCTGCTGCGTGAGCTCCTCCTCGCCCCACATGTCGGCGGGAGCGCCACGCATGCCCGGCACGCTGGCGACCAGGTGACGCTCGCGCTCGAGGGCGACGCTGCCCAGGCGCAGCAGGTCGACCCCGGCGTCGTCGTACACCCGGGCGAAGGAGCCGCCGTGCGTCGCGGACACGACAGGCACCCCCCGGCGCACGAGCTCGCGGTGCAGCTCCAGCATCCGGGAGCTCTCGGACAGGAAGCAGCAGTTGGGAAGGAGCAGCACCACCACGTAGGTAATATGTTACCTATATGGACATGCTGTCAACCGGACCGTTCGACGGGCGACTCCCCAGCGACCCGCCCGACCTCGACCCGGCCGTGCGAGCGTTCCGGCTCGTCCTGGCGGCGGGCCACCGCCTCCGCTCGGTGATGGACGACCACTTGCGACCGGCGGGGCTGACGACGCAGCAGGCGGCCGTGATGTCGGTCGTCGAGGCTGCGGGCACCGCCTCCCTCGGCGACGTCGCTGC
Source organism: Sphingomonas paucimobilis (assembly GCA_943371595.1). GTDB lineage: Bacteria > Actinomycetota > Actinomycetes > Propionibacteriales > Nocardioidaceae > Nocardioides. The sequence goes on along the minus strand of CALRVO020000307.1, from coordinate 836 downwards.
CGCCCTCGGCACCTCTCACCAGAACCTCCGTCAGATCGCGGACGCCCTGGTGCGCAAGGGGTTCGTGCAGATCGCCGCCGACCCGCACGACGGACGGCGTCGCATCCTGAGCCTGACGTCGGCGGCGACGCGGTTCTGGGGCGAGCGCAGCCAGGGCGACGCCGCGGTGGTCGAGGCGTGCTTCGAGTCGCTGAGCCGCCGTGAGCGGCTCCAGCTCGTCGACCTGCTCACCCGCGTCGTCGCGCACGAAGCGGGCTGATCGCGTGCGGCGCGAGACGGGCTCGCGATCACCTCGGCGACGGCCGACGTGACGCGAGACGGGGGCGCGCCCCGCGTGACAGACTGCGCGCCATGACCGCAGGCACCCCCGAGCAGCCCGCCTCCGGCGAGGCCGCCGTGCAGCCCCTCGCCCCGCCCGACCCCGTCGTCACGCTGACCGCGCCGGCGCCGGTCGCCGCGGTCGCCGAGACCGCCGCCCCCAAGATGGCGCCCCCGGTCGCCGCGGCCGCGATGCCCGAGCTCGACGCCAAGGTCGACGGGTTCATGAGCGCGCTGACCGCGACCCAGGCCGGCAGTCCCGAGTTCGCCGCCCAGGCCGAGAACGTCCGCACCATGGGCGACGCCGAGATCCGCAAGGCGGCCGAGACGTCCAACCGGATGCTCGACAAGCCGGTCACCGCGCTCAAGGAGGGCGGCCTGGCCCAGGGCAGCGCCGTCGGCAAGACCCTGCTCGAGCTGCGGCGCACGGTCGAGGACCTCGACCCCAGCCAGGCCACCGGCGCCAAGCGCTGGCTCGACATCCTGCCGTTCGGCGACAAGATCACCGACTACTTCCG
>CALRVO020000306.1:0-5325 GCA_943371595.1 Sphingomonas paucimobilis | reverse complement strand
CAGCTCGGGGATGAGCTCACCGATCGCCTCGAGCCGCGGCTTGATGTGCTGGAGCGTCTCGCCCAGGGCCACGAGCTGGTCGAGGGTGCCGCCCTCGGCGACGAGCTTGTCGACGAAGCCGTCGCGCTCGAGCACGGTGTCGATGAGCCCGCCGCGCTCGGTCAGCCGGTCGACCGGCCCTCCGGGGGCCAGGAGGCGCTCGAGGACCCCCTCGTCGGCGACGAGCCGGTCGAGCGGGCCGCCGTCGGCGAGCAGCCGCTCGAGGGCGCCGTCGCGGGCGAGCAGGCGCACCAGCGGCCCGTCGTCCTCCATCAGCCCGTCGAGGACGCCGTCGCGGGCCAGCAGCCGACCCAGCGGGCGGTCGGGCGCGATCAGCTCGGTGAGGGTGTTGGCCAGTCGCATCGGTCCGCCGTCGTCGCGGACCAGCTCCATCAGCTGGGCCAGGTAGCCGCGCTCGCCGATGACCTGCAGGACGAGCTCGGCGTAGCCGTCGGGGCGCCGGATCGGGCCCTCGGGCGAGGCCAGATGGCCCACGGCGAGGGTCGCCCGGGTCGCGGCGACCGCGAGGCGCCACGGCAGCGTCGCCGCCTCGGCGAGGGTCGCGCCCAGGGTCGGCGGGGTGGCGCGGACGACGGTGGCGCTGGTCACCCGGCAACCGTAGCCGGGTCCTAGGGTCGGGGGATGGACTTCGCCTCTCTCGAGCCCCTGGAGGGCGGTTGGTCGGGGGAGACCTTCGTGGCCCGGGTGGGGGAGGGAGCAGACGAGCGGCAGGTCGTGCGCATCCACGCCCGGGACCCGGGCCGGGCCGAGGTCGACGCGGCCCTGCTGCGCCTGGTGCGCGGTCTGCTGCCGGTCGCCGAGGTGCTCGACGTACGTCCGCCGACGGGCGGCATGCCGGCGCTGCTCGTCACGTCGTTCCTGCCCGGCGTCCGGGGTGACCTGCTCCTGCCCGACCTCGACGACGCCGGCCTGGCCGCCGTCGGTCGTCACGTGGGTGACCTCGTGGCCACCCTCGGCGGGATGCCGCTGCTGCGACCCGGCGGCTTCGTCGGCCCCGACCTGCGCGTCGAGCCCTGGGACCTGCCCGACGGGCTGCCGGGCTGGGTCGACGCCCACCTGCCCGCCCTGGCCCACTGGACCGACCACGAGCGCGCCGGGCTGCGCGACCTGGCCCACCACGCCCAGGACCTGCTCGACACCGTGGCGCGCAGCTGCCTGGTGCACAGCGACCTCAACCCCAAGAACCTCCTGCTCGACCCCGACACGCTCGCGGTCACCGGGCTCGTCGACTGGGAGTACGCCCACGCCGGCCACCCGTTCACCGACCTGGGCAACGTGCTCCGCTTCGAGCAGCACCCGGCCTACGTCGACGCCGTCCTGGCGGCCTACGCCGACCGCCGCGGTACGCCGCCGCACGAGGCCCTCAACCTGGCCCGGGCCGCCGACGTGTGGGCGCTGGTCGACCTCGCGGTCCGACGCGACGCCAACCCGGTGGCCCGGCGGGCGCACGACCTGCTGCGGGGCCTGGCCCGGGGGCACGCCACCCGTTTCGACACCCCGGCACCCGGCGCGTAGACTCACACACTGCGCCAGAGGTCTGCCGTCGTCCCGTACGGAGCGGATCTCGGCTCGCTATCAGGGCCCGGTCGTGACTCGTTGCGACAGAGTCTGTCTCGTCCGTCGTGCAAGCGGCGCCGGATCGGTAGTGAAACCGGGCCTCAGGCGTGCCCACACGACTTCTGTCCACCTTCGAGGAACCCATTCTCTTGACCACATTTGCTGCTCTCCCCGACTACGACGCGCCCCAGGTGGCGATCAACGACATCGGGTCCGAGGCGGACTTCCTGGCCGCCATCGACCTGACGATCAAGTACTTCAACGATGGCGACATCGTCGAGGGCACCATCGTCAAGGTCGACCGCGACGAGGTCCTGCTCGACATCGGCTACAAGACCGAGGGCGTCATCCCCTCGCGTGAGCTCTCGATCAAGCACGACGTGGACCCGTCCGAGGTCGTCTCGGTCGGCGACCAGGTCGAGGCCCTGGTCCTCCAGAAGGAGGACAAGGAAGGCCGCCTGATCCTGTCCAAGAAGCGCGCCCAGTACGAGCGCGCCTGGGGCACCATCGAGCAGGTCAAGGAAGAGGACGGCGTCGTCGAGGGCACCGTCATCGAGGTCGTCAAGGGCGGCCTCATCATCGACATCGGCCTGCGCGGCTTCCTGCCCGCCTCGCTGGTCGAGATGCGCCGTGTGCGCGACCTGCAGCCCTATGTGGGCCAGGTCCTCGAGGCCAAGATCATCGAGCTCGACAAGAACCGCAACAACGTGGTCCTGTCGCGCCGTGCCTGGCTCGAGCAGACCCAGTCCGAGGTCCGCCACGGTTTCCTCACCCAGCTGCAGAAGGGCCAGATCCGCAAGGGTGTCGTGTCCTCGATCGTCAACTTCGGTGCGTTCGTCGACCTCGGCGGCGTCGACGGTCTCGTCCACGTCTCCGAGCTGTCCTGGAAGCACATCGACCACCCGTCCGAGGTCGTCACCGTCGGCGACGAGGTCACCGTCGAGGTGCTCGACGTCGACATGGACCGCGAGCGCGTCTCGCTGTCGCTCAAGGCGACCCAGGAAGACCCGTGGCAGCACTTCGCCCGGACCCACCAGATCGGTCAGATCGTGCCCGGCAAGGTCACCAAGCTGGTGCCCTTCGGCTCGTTCGTCCGCGTCGAGGAGGGCATCGAGGGCCTGGTGCACATCTCCGAGCTGGCCGAGCGCCACGTGGAGATCCCCGAGCAGGTCGTCCAGGTCAACGACGACGTGATGGTCAAGATCATCGACATCGACCTCGAGCGTCGCCGGATCTCGCTGTCGCTCAAGCAGGCCAACGAGACCGCGACCGCCTCCGACGTCGAGGAGTTCGACCCCACGCTCTACGGCATGGCGGCGACCTACGACGACCAGGGCAACTACGTCTACCCGGAGGGCTTCGACTCCGAGACCGGCGAGTGGCTCGAGGGCTTCGACGAGCAGCGTGCGGTCTGGGAGGAGCAGTACGCCAAGGCGCACGCTCGCTGGGAGGCCCACGTCAAGCAGCAGGCCGAGGCCAAGACGGCCGACGCCGAGGCCGGCGAGGCCACGTCGTACTCCTCCGGCGGCGAGGTCGCCGAGGGTGAGGGCGACGGCGGTTCGCTCGCCTCCGACGAGGCGCTGCAGGCGCTGCGCGAGAAGCTGACCGGCGGCCAGGCCTGATCGCCTAGCCCCACCAGCACCACCTGGCAACGACACCGAAGGCCCGGTCCCCGCGAGGGGGCCGGGCCTTCGGCGTCGGTGGGGGCGTCGGTGGGGGCGTCCGTGGGGGAGTCGGTGCGGATCAGTACGACGCGCGGGCGCCGGGGGCCACGAAGTCGGGGTCGACGTCGTGCGAGCGGGGCGGGCGGGTGGGCCCGTCGTGGAGGGCGGAGCGGACCGTGGCGACGACGGCCACGATCGCGAGGACGAGAAGGATCATCAAGAAGGCCATGTCAGAAATCATGCGCCGCTGGTGATCCTGCCACGAGTGGCAGAGAAGCCGGTTCTGGTCGATTTCCTGCCAGATCGCGGCTAGGGTCGGGCACGTGAAGACAGTCGCGGTGATCGTGCAGGACGGGGCCGAGCCGTTCGGCCTGGGCTCGCTGGTGGAGGTCTGGGGCGAGCCCTACCACCCCGAGGACGACAACCCCGTCTTCGACTTCCGCACCTGCACCCCCCGCCCGGGCCGCGTGCGCGGACGGTCCGACCACGACCTGTTCGTCGAGCGGGGCCTGGAGGCCACCGAGGACGCCGACCTGGTCTGCGTCTCGCCGCGCTACGACTTCCTCGACTTCGACCCGCTGGTGATCGAGGCGGTCCGGGCGGCCCACGAGCGCGGCGCGGTCGTCTACGCCCACTGCAGCGCGGCCTTCACCCTGGGCGAGGCCGGCCTGCTCGACGGACGCGAGTGCACCACCCACTGGCGCTACACCGACCGGCTCGCGGCGCGCTACCCGCACGCCGTCGTACGCCCCGACGTGCTCTACTGCCACGACGGCAACGTGCTGACCGGCGCCGGGTCGGCGGCCGGCATCGACGCCTCGCTCCACCTGCTGCGCCAGACCTTCGGGGCGCGCGTCGCCGCGTCGGCCGCCCGCCGGATCGTCGTCCCGCCCCACCGCGACGGCGGGCAGGCCCAGTTCATCGCCCGCCAGGTCGTCGACGTGCAGGCCGAGACCCTCGGCGCGGTGCTGACCTGGGCGGCCGAGAACCTCTCCGAGACCCTCGACGTCGAGACCCTCGCCCGCCAGGCGCACATGTCGCCTCGCACCTTCGCCCGGCGCTTCCGCGACGAGACCGGCACGACCCCGCACTCCTGGGTCACCGCGCAGCGCCTGGCCCTGGCCGAGGAGATGCTCGAGCGCACCGACCACACGGTCGACCACATCGCGACCGAGGTGGGCTTCGGCAACGCCGCGACCCTGCGGCACCACTTCACCCGGGTCCGCGGCGTCAGCCCGCAGGCCTACCGCCGCCAGTTCGCCTGCTGAGCGTGGGCGCTCGCGTGGTTCGGCTGCGCAGACCCCCGCGCGTTCCTAGGGTGGTGTGGTGACTCGGACACGTCTGCTGGTGGTGCTCGCGACGGTCCTGGCCCTGCTCGTGGTGCCGCACGTGGGTGCTGGTGCCGCGTCGGCGGCGGCGGTCACGTCGGCCTCGGCGCCGACGGCCGCCGGGGCGCCCCTGCGGGTGCTGGTGGTCGGCGACTCGGTGACCCAGGGCTCGGCGGGTGACTGGACCTGGCGCTACCGGTTGTGGCAGCACCTCACGGCCGGTGGTCGTGCCGTCGACCTGGTCGGCCCACGCGACGACCTCTTCGACAACGTGGCGGGGGTGCAGGGCTCGACGGCGTACGCCGACCCCGCCTTCGACCGCGACCACGCCTCGCGCTGGGGTCTCACCCTGGCCTTCATGGGCGAGGACTGGCCGGTCGCCGAGCTGGTGCGCGACTACCGCCCCGACGTGGTCGTCGAGATGCTCGGCGTCAACGACCTCAACTTCCTGACCCACTCCGCGACCCGGGTCACCGACGACCTGCACGCCTTCGTCGACGACGTCCGCTCTGTCGACCCCGAGGTCGACGTGGTGCTCGGTCACCTGACCCAGACCTGGTTCGACAAGGTGAGCGAGCTCAACACCCGCATCGACGCGTTGGCCGGCGAGCTCGACACCCCGGGGTCCCGGGTCGCCGTCGCGGCGACCGATGTCGGCTTCGAGCAGCGGGTCGACACCTGGGACCCCGCGCACGCCAACGCGCGCGGCGAGGTGC
>CALRVO020000305.1:0-5328 GCA_943371595.1 Sphingomonas paucimobilis | reverse complement strand
GGCCGCGACCACCGACGGCCGGCCGCGCCGCACCGGGGAGGCGTCGATGATGTCGTCGTGCACCAGGGTCGCGACGTGGAGCAGCTCGACGGCGAGGGCCCCGGCCACCACGGCCTCCTCGACCTCGACCGGACGGCGTGCCTGCGCGTGCGCGGCGACGGCGCTGCGGACGACCAGGCCGGGCCGCAGCAGCTTGCCGGGGCGCAGCGCGCCGACGACGAGCCGGTCGACGTGCGGCACCCCGCAGGACGGCGGTGTCGCGAGCCGGAGGCGGACCTCGTCGAGGAGCCGCTCGACCTCCGCCCTCTCCGCGGTCTCCCCCACCGTCTCGCCCGCCGTCTCCACTACGGCACCGACGCGCCGGCCGGCGTACCGGCGCCGAGGCCCACGAGCTCGACCATCAGGTCGCGCACCCCGGTCGCGGCGAGCCGCTCGGGCAGGACGCCAGGACGGTCGCAGATCACCATCGGGGCGTCCTCGTCGCGCGCCGGGAGCCGTCCGTGCGTGCCGCGCACCGGGGCCGGGTCGAGGGGCACCACCTTCATCGCGTAGCGCAGGCCGACGGCCTTGCGGGCCAACGTGAGCGCTGCTCTCGCCTTGACCAGGCGGTCCTCGGGGTCGAGGAAGAGCTCGGCGGGGTCGTAGCCCGGCTTGCGGTGGATCTCGACGCCGCGGGCGAAGTCGGGGGCGCGGTCGTCGTCGTCCCAGTAGTAGTAGGTGAACCACGCCGTCGGGTCGGCGACGAGCACCAGGTCGCCGGCCCGCTCGTGGTCGAGGCCGACGGCGGCCTGGCCGTCGCGGTCGAGCACCTCGGCCACCCCGTCGAGCCCGGCGCACAGGGCGCGGACGCGCTCGAGGTCGGCCGGGTCGTCGACGTAGACGTGGGCGACCTGGTGGTCGGCGACGGCGAAGGCACGGGAGGTCCACGGGTCGAGGTACTCCATGCCGTCCTGGCTGTAGACCTCCAGCAGGCCCGCGGCGCGCAGCGCCCGGTTGACGTCGACGGGGGTGTCGGCGGCGGTGATGCCGTACTCGGAGAGCACCACGACGCGAGCCCCGAGCCGCTCGGCGTCGTCGAGCAGCGGCGCGAGGGCCGCGTCGACGTCGCGGGCGGCCTGGCGGGCCTCGGGGGCGTCGGGGCCGAAGCGCTGCAGGTCGTAGTCGAGGTGGGGCAGGTAGGCCAGCGTCAGGTCGGCGCGGGGCATCAGCCGGCGCGCTGCGCCCACGATCCACTCCGAGGACCGGATGGAGGCCGTCGGGCCCCAGTACTGGAACAGCGGGAACGCGCCGAGCTCACCGACCAGCTCGTCGTGCAGCTCGGGCGGGCGCGTGTAGCAGTCGGGCGCCTTCTTGCCGTCGGCGTAGTAGATCGGTCGCGGGGTCACCGTCCAGTCGGTCGTGGCGCCCATGGCGTACCACCAGCACACGTTGGCGACCGTGTAGCCGGGCACCTGGTGACGGATCGTCTCCCAGACCTTCTCGCCCTGCACCAGCTTGTTGTGCTGGCGCCACAGGAACACCTCACCGAGGTCGCGGAAGTACCACCCGTTGCCGACGATGCCGTGCTCGGCGGGGGTGAGCCCGGTCAGGAACGTCGACTGCACGCTGCAGGTGACTGCCGGCAGCACCGTGTCGAGGACGGCCGACGAGCCGCCGTCGGCCAGGCGCCGCAGCCGGGGCATGTGCTCGAGCAGGGCGGGGGTGAGGCCGACGACGTCGACGACGAGCAGCTTGTCCATGGGGTTCTCCTGGGGCCGGGGCGGGTGGAGCGGGGAGGGTGGGTCAGAGCGGGGTGAGGCCGAGGCCGACGAGCTCGGCGTGGACCCAGGCGAGCTCGGCCGCGAGCTGGGTCGCCAGGGCGTCGTCGTCGGCGGGGGCGCACTCGGGCAGCACCGACCAGGTGTAGGTCTCGACCTCGAGGTGGTCGACGTGGGCGGTCTCGCCGCCGAGCAGGGCGGCCAGGGAGCTGCGCAGGTCGGCCCGTCCGGTGCGCAGCGGCGGCTGCGGGTCGGCGTGCACCGGCACGTGGAAGTGCACGCGCCACGGCTCGTCGGTGGGCAGCGGGTCGGGCCCGCCGAGGGCCTCGGGCAGGTCGTCGCGCGCGCCGACGCCGTCGGGGCGGGCCTGCCGCACCTGGTGCAGGAAGCGGTCCTCGGCGTACGCCGTGAGCGCCTGGCGGGTCGCCGCGTCCGCGGGGTCGTCGACGACGAGGGCGGAGGCGGGCTGGGCCTTGACCACCCGCAGCCCGGCGCCGTCGAGCAGGTCGAGGGCCCGTGCGGCGTCGTCGAAGCCGACGGCGAGGTGGCACAGGTCGAGGCAGACCCCGATCCACTCGCGGTCGACCGCGGCGAGGTGCTCGACGGCCTGCTCGACGGTCTCGACCACGCAGCCGGGCTCGGGCTCGACCCCGACCACCACGCGGCGTCCGGTCTCGAGCTCGACCTTGGCCAGCCCGGTCGCGAGCTCGGCGAGGTGGGCCTCGGCGAGGCCCTGGTCGGCGTCCGACCAGGGCGTGCGCCAGGCCAGCGGGAGGGTCGAGATCGACCCGTGGTCGGCGTCGTCGGGCAGCAGGCCGGCGAGCACGCGGGCGGCGGCCAGGGTGTAGTCGAGACGCTCGCGCGAGGCCCACGTGGGGTGGTAGACGGAGTGCTTGACCACGGCGTCCTGGAAGGCGGCGAAGGGGAACGCGTTGACCGTCACCACCTCGACCCCGTGCTCGGCGAGCCGACCCCGCACCCGGCGTACGCCGTCGGGGTCGGCGGCGAGGCGGTGGGCGGCCGCGGCGGGCAGCCAGAGACCGAGGCCGACGGAACCGGTGGTCCCCAGCGCGCGCCGGATGCGACCGCCGACCCCGACGGCCTGGGCGACGAGCCCGTCGACGTCCTCTGCCGGCAGCACGTTGGTGCCGTAGCCGAGGTGGACGACGGTGCCGTCGGGGTGCCGCAGCCGCATCAGGAGACCCGTTCGCCGCGCAGCACGGAGTTGCCCTCGAAGGTGGCCGTGGCGTCGCTGCCGGACGTCGCGGTCGACGGGTCGTCGAGCATGAGCCGACCGCTCTGGGCGAAGAACTCGACGGGGTTGCGCCACAGCACCCGGTCGACGTCGTCGTCGGTGAAGCCGGCGGCGAGCATCGCCTCGCCGGTCGCGCGGGTGAGCAGGGGGTCGCTGCGTCCCCAGTCGGCCGCCGAGTTGACCAGCACCCGGTCGGGTCCGTGGTCCTGCAGGATGGCGACCATCCGCTGCGGGTCCATCTTGGTGTCGGGGTAGATCGAGAAGCCCATCCAGCAGCCGCTGGCGGCGACCGGGCCCACGGTGAGCTCGTTGAGGTGGTCGACGACGACCATCCCGGGAGCCAGCCCGGACGCCTCGACCAGCTCGAGGGTGCGCCGGGTGCCGCCCTCCTTGTCGCGGTGCGGGGTGTGCACCATCGCCGGGAGGGCGAACTCGACGGCCAGGGCCAGCTGGCGGGTGAAGGCGTCCTCCTCGGCGTCGGTCATCGAGTCGAAGCCGATCTCGCCGACCGCGACGACGCCGTCCTTGGCCAGGTAGCGCGGCAGGACGTCGAGGACGTCGGTGCAGCGGGGGTCGTTGGCCTCCTTGGGGTTGAGCGCGATCGTGCAGTGGTGCGCGATGCCGAACTGCGCGGCGCGGAAGCGCTCCCAGCCGATGAGCGCGTCGAAGTAGTCGGTGAACGACCCGACGCTGGTGCGCGGCTGCCCGAGCCAGAACGCCGGCTCGACGAGCGCGCGGACGCCGGCGGCGTGCATCCGCTCGTAGTCGTCGGTGGTGCGCGAGGTCATGTGGATGTGTGGGTCGAAGATGCGCATGTCAGGCCTCCCGGCCGGTCGTCGTGGTGTCGGTCGGGGTCGTGGCGGTCAGGTCGAGCAGCAGCGCGGCGTCGTCGGGCACGGGACGCCCGGCGGCCTCGCGCTCGTCGGCGTAGCGCCGCACGATCGCGCCGAGCTCGGCGTCGGCGCGGCCGTGCAGGTCGGCGACCGCGCTGAGGGGGACGCCGACGAAGAGGCACTTGAGCACGCCGTGGCGCCAGTCGTGGTCGCTGAGCCGAGCGGCGTGCGGGCCCATGGCGGCTGCGACGAGGCGCACGTCGTTGGTGCGCAGGGCGTCGAGCAGCACCTCGGAGCCGTCGACCCCCGGGTCGTCGACGGCTCCCAGGGCGAGCAGCACGGCGCGCTTCTCGTCGGCGTCGCCGTAGCGGTAGAGCAGCTGCAGCTCGGCGAGCAGGTCGGCCGGCGACAGCCGTGCCCCTGCTGCCGCGACCAGCTCGACCCGCACGGCGTCCTCGACGCGGTGCTGGTCGTCGGGCAGCGGACCCCGCGCCGTACGCCGGGCCGCGGCGGGGAAGACCCGTCCCAGCGTGGTCGGCTCGGCGGTCAGGCCGCTCGTCATGGCCTCGAGGGCCTGCACCGCCTCGGGGGCGAGCGCGGCCCGCAGGTCGGCGGGGGGCACGAGCGGGCGCACGGCGGTCATCGGGCGACCCCGCCGGCGGGGACCGCGGAGCCGATGCGGTCGAGCGAGGCGCGCAGGGCCGCCATGGTGGAGGCCGCCACCGTGGGCGCGGCGTGGGAGTGGCGCGGCAGCTCGACGCAGGCCAGCCCGGCGTACCCGGTCGCGAGGAGGGCACCGAGGACGTCGTCGAGGTCGAGCTCGCCGGTGCCGAGCTCGAGGTGCTCGTGGACGTCGCGCACCATGTCGTCGACCTGGACGTTGCCGAGCAGCGGAGCGGCCCGGCGGACCGTCTCGGCGGGCGTGCGCGGCTCGTTGCAGACCAGGTGGCCCAGGTCGAGGGTGACCCGGAGGTGCTCGGGGTTGCCGAGCCGGGCCCGCAGGTCGAGCACCTCGTCGAGGGTGGCGAGGAACATGCCGGGCTCGGGCTCGACGCACACCGTGACGCCCAGCGCGGCGGCGTCGTCGAGGACCGGGCCGAGGCCGTTGAGCACCCGGCGCCACAGCACCGCCGCGCCCACGCCGGCCGGGGCGGTGCCCGACCAGCACGAGACCGCCTCGGAGCCCAGCTCGTGCGCGATGCGCACGGCCCGGCGCAGCAGGTCGACGCGGCGCTCGCGGCCGTCGTCGCTGACCAGGGTCGGCTCGTGCTTGTGCCAGGGATCGAGCACGTAGCGCGATCCGGTCTCGACGACCGAGGCGAGGCCGTGGGTCTCCAGGCAGCGCCGGGCGTGGGCGACCTGGCTCGGCAGGTCGCCGAAGGGGTCGAGGTGGGGCTGGTCGAGGGTCAGCCCGACGCCCTCGTAACCGAGACCCGCCACGACGGCGCAGGCGTCGGCGAGGCGGTGACCGGCGAAGCCGTTG
>CALRVO020000304.1:0-5374 GCA_943371595.1 Sphingomonas paucimobilis | reverse complement strand
GCCCTCGACCTCGGGCTTCACCACCTCCGGCGGCGTCATCAACGCCTGCCTGACCGCCGCCAGCGGCACCGACTTCGACCTCTACCTCCAAAAGCTCAGCGGCTCCACCTGGACCGACGTCGCCGCCAGCGAGAGCGCCTCGTCGACCGAGACGATCGCCTACAACGCCGGCGCCGGCACCTACCGGATCGAGGTCTACTCCTACTCGGGCTCCGGCTCCTACACGCTGAGGTACGACACCCCCTGACCCCCACCTGACCCACCGTCGTACGACGCGGGGCCCGGCAGCGCACGCTGCCGGGCCCCGTCGTGCGTGGGCCGCGGTGTGGTGGGTCTCGAGACGGTCGCGGGCGACCTCCTCGACCACCGTGTGGTGGCGTCGGCCCGACCAGCAGAGAGGCGGCCAGCGAGCCACGGGAGGGACGTAGACGACCCAAAAACGGAGCGAGTCCCCCCGCCGCATGGGGTCGGCGAGGGGACTCTGTCGTCTTTCTTGGTGCTCCCTCCGAAGGACGACTGGTCACAAGATACGCCCCCGGTCAAGGGCGTGTCCTCCCTTCAGCCCAAACTCGTCGAGTGGTTGGCTGGAGGGCATGACCGGACCAGACCGCCTCGACTCCCTGCTGGCGCCCGAGCACCGCAACCTCCTGATCGGGGGTGACTGGCGCGAGGCCGACGACGGCCGGCGCTTCGACGTCGTCGACCCGGCCGACGGGTCGGTGCTGACCACGGTCGCCGACGCGTCGACGGCCGAGGCGGTCGAGGCGCTCGACGCAGCGGTCGAGGCGCAGGTCGGGTGGGCGTCGACCCCGCCGCGAGAGCGCAGCGAGATCCTGCGCCGCGCGTGGCAGCTGCTGCAGGACCGGGCCGACGACGTGGCGCTGCTCATGAGCCTCGAGATGGGCAAGCCGGTGGCCGAGGCCAGGGGCGAGGTCGCCTACGGCTCGGAGTTCTTCCGCTGGTATGCCGAGGAGGCGGTGCGCATCCACGGCCGGTGGATGCAGGCCCCGGCCGGCGGCTCGCGGCTGCTGACGATCAAGAAGCCGGTCGGTCCGTGCCTGTTCATCACGCCCTGGAACTTCCCGCTGGCGATGGGCACCCGCAAGATCGGGCCCGCGATCGCGTCCGGCTGCACGATGGTGGTCAAGCCGGCGCCGAGCACCCCGCTCACGATGCTGCTGCTGGCGGCGCTGCTGGAGGAGGCCGGGCTGCCGCGCGGCGTGCTCAACGTCGTCACCACGACCCGCGACAAGGACCTGAGCCAGGCCCTGCAGGCCGACGACCGGTTGCGCAAGGTGAGCTTCACCGGCTCGACGGCCGCCGGGCGGGTGCTGGTGCGCCAGAGCGCCGACCAGCTGCAGCGCGTCAGCATGGAGCTCGGCGGCAACGCCCCGTTCCTGGTCTTCGCCGACGCCGACGTCGACGCGGCCGTCGACGGGGCGATGGTCGCCAAGATGCGCAACATGGGCGAGGCCTGCACCTCCGCCAACCGGTTCCTCGTGCACGCCGACGTGGCCGACGAGTTCGGCCGCAAGCTGGCCGCGCGGATGGGCGCCCTCGTCGTGGGTCGCGGTCAGGACGACGGCGTCGACGTGGGCCCACTGATCAACGAGCAGGCCGTCGAGTCGGTGTCGCAGCTGGTGACCGACGCGGTGCACGACGGGGCGCGGCTGCTCGTGGGCGGCGACGCCCCCGACGGACCTGGCTACTTCTTCAACCCGACGGTGCTGGTCGACGTACCCGCGGAGTCGGCGATCAACGCCGAGGAGATCTTCGGACCGGTCGCGCCGATCACGACCTTCACCACCGACGAGGAGGCGATCGCGGCGGCCAACGACACCGAGTACGGCCTGGCGTCCTACGTCTACACCCGCGACCTGGCCCGCACGATCGCGGTCGCCGAGGCGCTCGACTTCGGCATGGTCGGGGTCAACACGGGCCTGGTCTCCAACCCGGCGGCGCCGTTCGGTGGCATGAAGGCCAGCGGCTTCGGGCGCGAGGGCGGCTTCGAGGGGATCGAGGAGTATCTCGAGACGACGTACGTCGCGCTCCCCGCTCCGTAGTCTCGACCCATGAGGTGGGTGGTCGCGGCGTCGGTGCTGGGCCTCGTCGTGGGCTGCTCGTCGGGCTCGCCGTCGGCGGCCCCCTCGGTGCCGGCGACGAGCGCGCCGGCGTCGGCATCTGCGCCCACCGAGGTCACCACGCCTGAGCCGACCGAGGCCGCCCCGGCCCCGCCCACGCCGACCCGCGACCCCCTGGCCGACCTCGTGGAGGACATCGAGGTCGAGGAGGGCCCCGTGCTGGGCGCCGACATCAGCTGGCCCCAGTGCCCACCGGGCATGGGCATCCCCCAGAAGCGCTCGAGCGGCCAGCCGCCGCCGGTGCCCGAGGCGCGCTACGTCGTGGTCGGGCTGACCAACGGCCCGGGCTTCTACCCCAACCCGTGCCTGGCCGAGCAGGTCGCCGGGGTCCGCGAGCGCGGACAGCTGATCGCGGCGTACGCCGTCGCCTCCTACCCCGAGGCCGAGCGGATCGCGCGGCACGGCCAGGACGGGCCCTACGACGGCACGACCGACGAGGGTGCGCTGGCCAACACCGGCTACCAGCAGGCGCTGTTCAACGTGCGGTCGATGAAGGCCGCGGGCCTGCGGACGCCGGTGGTGTGGATCGACGTCGAGCCGGTGCCCGACTTCGCCTGGAGCAACGACCTGGCCGCCAACGCGGCCGTCGTCGCGGGCATCGCACGGGGCTACGAGGACGCCGGCTACGCGATCGGGGTCTACTCGACGCCGTTGCTGTGGGACGGCGTCGTCGGCGACCTCGAGCTCGGGGTGCCCGAGTGGCGCGCCGCCGGTCAGACGTCGGCCGAGGAGGCGCTGTCACGCTGCGGCGACGACTGGGTGATCCAGGGCGGTGAGGCGGTGATGGGGCAGTGGGTCGAGGACGACCGCGACATGAACCTCACGTGCCCGGGCGTCTCAGCCGACCTGTCGGCCTGGTTCCACCGCTACTGACGGCCGGCCCTAGCACTGCCCGACCGATCCGGGGAGAGGCCGACGTCCCGCGCCGCGCGGGCCTTTTCGGCGTAGGCGACCTACGCCGTTTTCGCCTCCCTCGAGGACGTCGTCGCCCCCCTAGTGAGGCCCATGACGAGACGGGGCCGGAACGTGTGGGTGGGCCTGCTGCTGGTGCTCCTGTCGGTGCCACCGCTCGTGGTGCCGACCGCCGCGAGCGCGGAGACGCCGCTCGCGCCCACGGTCGTGTCCATCACCTTCGACGACACCTACGCCGACACGATGCCGGCGCTGGACGCGATGAGGGCTCGGGGGATCCCGGGCACGCTCTACGTCAACAGCCAGCGCGTGGGCTTCAGCAGCAGCTACATGAGCCGTGCCCAGCTCCAGTCCTACGCGGCGGCGGGCTTCGAGATCGGCGGGCACACGCTCGCCCACGACGACCTGACCACCCTCACGCCGGAGGCCGCCAAGGCCAACATCTGCGCCGACCGCACCAACCTGATCAACCTCGGCTACCGGGTCACCTCGTTCGCCTACCCGTTCGGGGCCCAGGACGCGACCACGCGGCAGCTGGTCCGCGAGTGCGGCTACAACTCGGGTCGCATCACCAGCGACCTCCGGTCACCCGCCAGCTGCCTGCGCTGCAGCACCGCCGAGACGATCCCCCCGGTGGACCCCTACGAGATCCGCACCCCGGCGACGATCCGCTCGACCTTCACCCTGGCCGACCTGCAGGGGATGGTGACCCAGGCCGAGAACGACCGCGGGGGGTGGGTCCCGCTCGTCTTCCACCACATCTGTGACGCGTGCACCAGCAACGCGATATCGCTGGCGACGTTCACCGCGTTCCTCGACTGGCTGCAGGCCCGCCCGGCCACCACCACGACCAGGACCGTCGACCAGGTCGTCGGCGGCACGGTCCAGCCGCCACCCGGCGGCGACGACCCGGTGCCGGACGCGATGGCCGCCGTCATCGGGAGCCAGTCGCGCCTCATCGACGGCGTCAACGCCTACCGCGCGTCCGGCTTCCTGGTCCTCTACACGCGGGTCAAGGGGGCCTCGACCGGGACGAATCCCTACGGCACGGAGGTCTCGATCGTCTCGGGCACGGTGACCGCGGTCCAGAACGGCGTCGGCAACATGGCCATCCCGGTCGGCGGCGTGGTGCTCTCCGGGCACGGGGCCTCGGCGACCTGGCTCAAGACCTACGCGACGGTCGGGGCGACCGTGACGCTGCCCGGCACCGGCGACCCGTTGCCACCGCCCCCGCCACCCCCGCCGCCCCCGCCGCCGCCGGTCGACCACCCGACGACCCAGGTGACGATCGGCGGGCAGACGTTCGCGGTCACCGGCGTCGACGTCACCCGGCGCACCAACTACCTGGTCGTCTACACGCCGGCCCTCGGCGCCACGACCGGCACCAACGAGTACGGCTTCGAGGCCGCTGTCGTCGGTGGCGTGGTCGTCTCGGTGCGCAACGGCGTCGGCAACATGGCGATCCCGGCCGACGGCTACGTGCTCTCCGGCCACGGGACCGCGCGCACCTTCCTGCTCGCCCGCGCCACGGTCGGGGCGTCGGTCACCTGACCGTGACAGGGTGTCCACGTGGACTTCTCCGACCTGCTCACGATCGTGCTCGTCGTCCTCGGCGTGCTGTTCCTGCTCGGGGTGGGCGTCATCGTCTTCGTGATGTGGAAGTACCGCGTGCCACCGCGTGGGCTGGTCGCGATGATCGGCGCCCTGGTCTACCTCGCCAGCCCGGTCGACGTGCTGCCCGAGGTGGTGCTCGGCCCACTGGGACTGGTCGACGACGCGGGCGTGGTCACGGTCGTCGCCATCTGGGTCTACAAGCTGGTCCAGGCGCGCAGCATCCTGCGCGAGGCCGGCGTCCGACGCCGCGACGACGTGACGCCCGGCTGAGCCAGGCGCCGGTCAGCCCGGGATGAACGCCGCCATCAGCTCGGCCCGCGAGGCCAGCCCGAGCTTGCGGTAGACCTTCGACAGGTGCCCCTCGACGGCCTTGACCGAGACGGTCAGCTGCTCGGCGATCTGCCGGTTGGTCAGCCGGTCGAGCGCCAGGAGCGCGACGCGACGCTCGGCGGCCGTGAGCACCGACAGGGCCTCGGCCCGGTCGCGGCGCGGGGCCTCGCCCAACCGGTCGAGCAGGCGGCGGACCCGGCTCTGCAGCGGCCAGAGGTCCTCGTGGGCGGCGTAGGACTCGGCGGAGCGCAGCAGCGCCAGGGCCCCGTGGGTCTCGTCGGTGAGCAGCAGCAGGCCGGCGAGGTCGGTCTCGATCTGGGCGCGCAGCCGTGTCGCCTCGACCCCGTCGAGCAGGCGCAGGGCGGCACGCAACCGCG
>CALRVO020000303.1:0-5391 GCA_943371595.1 Sphingomonas paucimobilis | reverse complement strand
GTCGGGGCCCTCGACCGAGATGGTCGCGGCGAAGTCCTGCTCGACGCCGAGCAGGGTGCGGGTGTTGGTGTGGTGCCAGCGCAGGAAGCGGGCCAGGGCGGCGCGGGTGCGCTCGTGCTCGCGCGCCTTGGACCAGGGGGTGCGGAACTCGAGGCGGTCCCACACCTCGTCGACGTGGGCCATCAGCGCGTCGCCGTCGTCGACGGCCGCGTCGAGCTCGCCGCTGGCCACCCGCTCGGCGAGCGCGTGCACCATCAGCCCCAGGTTGGCGGCCTGGTGGGCGCGCGCGACGCCCCCGGCCTCGCGCTCGAGGAACCACGGGGTCGGGCACACCCTGAGCTGCTCGAGCACGCTGGCCGACACCGGGACGGGCTTGTCGACGTCGCGCACGGGCTGGGTCGACCACGAACGGGCGCGGGTGCCCCACCAGGTCGAGGGATCGGCCTGGGGCACCAGCCGGCGGGTGCCGACGGTCTCGCCCGCGAGCCGGGCCAGACGACGGGCCGCCGCCTCGCGCAACGGCTCGGGCGTCGCGGGGTCGGCGAGGGTCTGGCGCAGGTCACCGACGAGGCCGGCCATCGACAGCGGACGCCGGGGTCGACCGACCTGGTGCACGACCGGCACCCCGACCTCGTCGACGAACCGCGAGGGCTGCTCGCCCTCGTCGTCGGGCGAGCGGACCGCGGTCACGACCAGCCGGTCGCGCGCGCGGGTGCAGGCGACGTAGAACAGCCGACGCTCCTCGAGCAGCAGCTCGCGCGGCGAGACTGGTGGCACCAGGCCGTCCTCGCCGATCCGGTCGGCCTGCAGCAGGGTCGCTCGGCGGCGCAGGTCTGGCCACGCCTCCTGCTGCACGTGGGCGACCACGACCAGCCGCCACTCGAGGCCCTTGGACCGGTGGGCCGTCAGCAGGCGTACGGCGGACCCGCGCGCGCCCCGCTCGGCGAGGGTGTCGGCGGGGATCTGCTGCGCCGACAGGGTGGCGAATAGGTCGGCGACCCCGAGGTGGACCCGCTGCTCCTCGGCCCGGGCGACCGCCTCGAACAGCGCGCAGACGGAGTCGAGGTCGCGGTGGGCGCGCCGGGCCGCTCCCCCGCCGTTCTCGACGGCGCGGCGCAGCCGCTCGGGCCAGCGGGTGCCGGACCACAGGCGCCACAGCACCTCCTCGGCCGATGCGCCGGCGTCGAGCTCGGTGCGGCAGGAGAGCAGCAGTCGCGACAGGGCGCGGGCCCGCTCGACCTCGGGGCCCTCGAGCCCGTCGAGGAACCCGGCGTCGACCACCGCGGCCCGCACCAGCTCGCGCGAGGTCGCCGGTGGGGCGACGTCGTCGCCGGCCGCCCGTGCCTGCTCCTTGGCCCGCGCGCGCAGCTGGCGGCCGAGCCGCCGCAGCTGCCCCGCGTCGAGCCCGCCGATCGGGCTCAGCAGCAGCGACTCGGCGCGGGCGGGATGCACGAAGTCGAGGTGGTCGGGGTCGTCGTTGTCGAGGTTGACCACGGCGCGCACCGCGTCGAGCAGCGGCACCACCGCGGGGTCGCGCACCAGGGGGACCTCGTCGCTGGCCACCTCGACCGGCACGCCCGCGGCCCCCAGGGCCCGTCGCAGCGGGGGGATCGTGGTGCGCCCCGAGCGGACCAGCACCGCCATGTCGGACCAGTCGACGCCGTCCTCGAGGTGGGCGCGGCGCAGCAGGTCGGCGAGGTGCTCGGCCTCGGCGCGGTCGGTGTCGAAGGTGAGCACCTCGGCCCGCCCCTTGGTGGGCGCCGAGGACTGCGGGGCGAGGAAGGCCGACTTGGCCGTGTCGGGGATGGAGCCCGGCAGGGCCAGCCGGGAGGCGACGCGCTGGGAGGCGAGCAACAGGTGGGCGCCGAAGCGGCGCGTCGTGCGCAGGGCCACCACGTCGGCGGGTGCCCCGTCGGCGCGCGGGAACTGGGCGGGGAAGTCGAGGATGCCGCGGACCTCGGCACCTCGGAAGCCGTAGATCGACTGGTGCGGGTCGCCGACGGCGACCAGGTTGAGCCCGTCACCGGCGAGCTGGCGCAGCAGCGCGACCTGGCCGGGGTCGGTGTCCTGGTACTCGTCGACGAAGACGTAGCGGAAGCGTCGGCGCAGCTCGTCGCGGTGGGCCGCGGCCTCGATCGTGGCCCGCCGGATCAGGTCGGCGTAGTCGGTGGCGCCCATGGAGTCGAGGGTCGTGAGGTATTGCTCGAGGAAGAGCCCGGCGGCCATCAGCTCGGGCAGGCGGTGCTCGGTGCCGAGGGCGACCAGCTCGTCGCCGTCGAGGCCCTTCTCGCGAGCGCGCGAGAGGACGGCGTTGACCTCGCGGGCGAAGCCGCGGGTGCCGAGGGCGCGGCGCAGCCCCTCGGGCCAGGTGATCGACTCGGGGTGGTCGGTGAGCAGCTCGCGCAGGACGACGTCCTGCTCGGGGGCGGAGAGCAGCCGCAGCGGCGCGGCGTAGATGTCGGCCGGGGCGTGGTGGCGGACCAACGCGTAGGCGAACGAGTGGAACGTGGAGGACAGCCCGGTGGCGAGGGTGCGGCCGAGGCGGGCGGTGACCCGGTCGCGCAGCTGCTCGGCGGCCTTGCGGGAGAAGGTCAGCGCCAGCACGTTGTCGGGGTTGACCCCCGGCTGCTGCAGCCGGTCGACCACCGCCTCGACCAGGGTCGTCGTCTTGCCCGTGCCCGGGCCGGCGAGCACCAGCAACGGGCCCTCGCGGTGGTCGACCACGGCCTGCTGGTGCTCGTCGAGCACCGGGACGTCGACCGCGACGTGCTCGCGCACGAGGCGGTAGCTGGTCGTCGGGGTCTGGCCCGGGGTGGTCGTGGTGGTCACGACGACCACTCAACCAGGGGCCACCGACAGTCTGCTCAACCCGGTCCGGCCAGCTCGAAGTCGTCGAAGTCGAAGCCCGGTGAGACCAGGCAGGACACCAGGGCGTCGCCGTCCGTGGCCAGCGTGCGCTGCCACTCCCGCGCCGGTACGACGACCTGCGCGGCCTCCCCCGTCCCCAGCCCCACGACGTCGACCGGCCCCTCGACCGGCTGGTCGGCGCTGCCGCCGTGCTGCAGCCGCACCGCCCCGGTGTGCGCCAGCCACACCTCGTCGGAGGCCACCCGGTGCCACGCCGACGACTCGCCGGCCGCGAGGAGGAAGTGGATCAGCGTCGCGGTCGGGCGCACCCGCCCGTCGGGCAGCGTGACGCTGACCGGCGAGCGCCACGTCCGGCGGTACCAGCCGCCCTCGGGGTGCGGGGCGAGGTCGAGCGCCTCGGCGACCGGGGGCCTCACGGCACGTCCTGCCTGGGGAGGGTCATGGCCCGATCATGACGGGGAGACGCGCCGGACAACCACGACGGGGGCGCCCCGGACCAGCCGGGACGCCCCCTCGGGTGTGCGATGCAATCAGCCCGCGCGCACCACCCGTGGTGCTGACCGGCTGGGCTCGGAGAGTCCGTTGCCGACGAAGACCGCCCGCAGGCTGCGCTTGCCCTTCGGCAGTCGCACGGTCACCGTCGCGGTCCGCGTGGTGCCGGTGAGGGTGACCCGGCGCAGCTGCGTGCCGTAGTCGGTCACCTTGAAGGTGCGTGCGCTCGGCACCGGCGCCACGACGGTCACCGTGACCTCGAACCTGCGGGGCGCGATCTTGGTGACCGACATCCGCGTGGTCGAGCCCGACCTCGCGACCCGCACCTGGACCGGTGCGCTGGCGGCCGGCAGGGACGCCGACGTGTCGGGGGTGAAGACCGCCGTGTAGCTGCCCTGGCCGGGTCGCAGCAGCGCGCTCACCGTGGCCGCTCCGTCGACCACGTCGGCCGAGCCGACCTCCCGGTCGGCCGCGTCGACGATCGTGACGTCACCGGACGGCGTACCGCCCACGGCGCCGACGGCGACGGTGAAGCGCGTCGGACGGGGGTAATTCACGGTCGCGGGTGCGGTGAGGGTGACCGTGGTGCTGTCGGGCCCGGCGACCTCGTCGCCGGCCGGTCCGGCCCAGAACAGGGCGCGTGCGGCCTGCGTGGCCCCGGCCTTGAAGTGGGTGCGGAAGAACACCGAGGTGCCGAAGACGAAGGCCTTGGCGCCGGTCGGACCGACCGCCGAGACCGCCGAGGCCTGGCCCGCCGCGTCCTCGGGCCCGTTGGCGACCGGCTGGCCCCCGCTGGTCCCGCGCCGCCAGTGCCCGGCGAGCATCGGCGAGGCGCCGAACCGCTGCTCGACCCGGGCGTTGTCGCTGAGCCCGGTGAACCAGGTGGCGGGGTAGACGAACGACGTGTCCGCGGCGTACGGCGCCAGCACCGAGCCCTCGGGGACGTCGACGTCGACGATGCCGTTGCCCGAGCCGTTGCCGTTGACCGCGGTGGCGGTGAGGATGCCGTAGGTCGAGGCGACGGTCATCGCCTGGCCCGTGCGGCCCACGACGGAGCGGCCGCTGTCGACGAAGGCCTGGACCGCGGCCCGGCCGGGAGAGTCGGGCGCCAGGGTGAACGCCCCGCCCACCCAGAGCAGGTCAGCGTCCTCGAGGCCGGTGGCCGTGCCGTTGGTGGCGGCGGTGTTGACGCCGGCGGCGGTGACGTTGACGAGGTCGTCGAAGCCCAGCTCGGTCAGCGAGAGCCGGTCGTCCTGGGTGCCGACGTAGGCGATGGTCAGGTCGCTGAGGCCCTTGGTGGTCTCGGCGTCGAGCGCGTCCACCTCCGCGTCGGTGGCCGCGTCGACGGCGACGTCGTAGGTCGCGGCGACCGCCTCGACCGCGGCCCGGTCCTCGGGCCCCACGACGAGGGTGCCGTCCTCGAGCATCGACACCTCGACCTCGTCCTCGAGCAGCGCGTTGAGCGCCTTCATGTCGGCCAGGCCGGCCGACTCCAGGGCGACGTAGCCGTCACCGGGCACCGAGGCCAGGTCGGTCGGCGCGGTGACGGGCTCGACCGCGCCGATCGGCGCGTCGGTGGTCAGGCCGACCTTGTCGACGGTCGCGCCCCACAGGTAGGAGTAGCTCCAGGCGGAGATGTCGTACATCGTGGGCAGCTTGGCCGAGATGTCCTCGCCGAGGTCGAGCAGCGAGTTGGCCAGGCCGCGCAGCGGCTGGTGCAGGTCGACGACGTAGCTGCCGGCCGGGTAGGTCGTCCCACCGACGGTGGTGTCGGCGGTGAGCCGTCCGACCTCGATGTCGTGGAACAGCAGCTGGCGCACGAGGGTGTTGGCGTCGGCGGCGGAGCGCTGGCCGTCGCCGACCGGGATCACGTAACCGCGGGGAAGGGTCACCGGTTCCTGGTCGTCGGTGACGTCCCACAGGGGCTTCCACTGCGCTGGACCGGGGATCGCGGCGATGGTGTCGGTCGTGACGGCCGTCTTGGGCTCACCCGAGACGCCGCGGCGGAACACCTCGATATGGTTGAGCAGC
>CALRVO020000302.1:0-5426 GCA_943371595.1 Sphingomonas paucimobilis | reverse complement strand
CTCGACCCCGACCACCGTGGCCGACCTCTCCAACGCGGCACGCGTGCGCTGAGCGGCCTGGCGCCCGGGCCCGAGCGGCACCCGGGACCGGGCGCCAGGGCACGTCTGCACCCGCCCCGGGCGCGGGCCGCGAGAGGCAGGAGGACGTGGCACCGTCACCGGGTGCGACGCACGGGACCAACCGGTCCGACGTGCGGACGGGGCGTCTGCAGGGGTGCAACAATTCCCCCATGCTCCGCTCCCTCCACGCGGTCCGTCGCGCCCGCCCGGCGCGACGTTCCACCTCCGTCGTCCTCGCCGTCACCGTGCTGACCACGCTGCTGCACCTGGTCGCGTGGCCCACCGCCTCCGCCGACGACACCGCGGAGGGCGACGGCTCGTCGCGGACCGCGCCGATGTCGCGAGGGGCCGACCCCCGCCTGCTGACGTCGGCGAGGACCAACACCAACCCGGACTTCATCGACATGCCGGAAGGCTGCTTCACCGAGGAACCCTCCTACGCACTCACCCCGAAGCCGTGCCGTCTGACGCCGCACCGCAAGGGAGCGCCGCTGATCGTCCTGTGGGGCGACTCGCACGCGTGGATGCTGACGCCCGCCATCCGCAAGGCGGTCCGCGCCAAGAAGGTCAACGTGGTCAGCCTGATGCAGGGTGGCTGCCCGCCGATGTTCTCCGACCTGAGCACGCCCGAGAAGCTCGCCAAGAGCAACGGGTGCGACGACTTCGGTCACTACGTCATCGACTACCTCGACAAGGCGCGTCGCGCCAAGCGGCCCCTGCGCCTCGTCGTCGCCATGGCGTGGGAGCTCTACCACAACGTCACGGACGCCCCCAACGGCGCGGACAAGAAGTACCCGGGGTTCACCAACGACTACATCAGTGACAACGCCCGCAAGAGCCTGGCCGGGACCCCCCGTGCCTTCCGGGCCCTCGGCCGCATGCACATCAAGACCGACATCGTCGCGGCGGAGCCGATGATCTACCAGACCGCGCCGTTCTGCCCGTCCTACGGCTTCCTCTGCCCGCTGCCACGTCAGGCCGTCCTGAAGGACGCCAAGGAGAACAACGCGCGGATCCGTGAGATGCGGAGCCTGCTGACCGAGAAGGGGATCGTCATCCGGCCGGCGAAGACGCTGTGCACGACGACGGTCTGCCGCGGGGTGATCGACGGCGTGCCCGTCCACTACGACCGGATCCACCTGGGTCAGCGGGCCTCGTGGCGGCTGTCGGGCCACTTCGCTCCGACGATCTCCGCAGTGCTTGCCGAGGCCAGGGCCGCTCGGTCGACCCGCTGACCTGTCCCGCGTGCTGCGACGCTGGTCCGCTCGTCAGGCGTCGAGCGGGGCGTCGAGCGGCGCGTCCGCCTGGTCGGCGTGCGCGATGTGGGACAGCTGACGCCAGATGAGCACCACGAACACCGCGGAGCCGACGAAGGCGAACCAGAACGGCGCGGTCACCCCCCACCGCTGGGCCAGCAACCCGCCCAGGCCGGCGCCGAGCACCAGGCCCCCGAAGACGCCGACGAGGTAGACCGAGCCGACCCGGCCCTGCAGCCCGGTCGGGACGGCCCGTTGCCGCACGGTGATCGAGGTCGTGCCCCAGATGAAGGCGTGCGCCCCGAACACGAAGAAGATCGGCAGGGCGACGTACGGCGACGTGGTCAGGGCCAGGCCGAGGTGGGTCAGGGTCTCGACGACCAGGCCGATCCGCATCAGGTCGCCCAGGGTGACGTGGCGGGTGATCCAGCCGTAGGACAGCGTGCCGGCGAGCCCGCCGACGGCACCGACGGTCGTGACCAGGCCGAACCCGACCTCCCCGAGGCCGAGGCGCTGGGTCGCGTAGAGCACGAGCACCGACCAGGCCGCCCCGAAGGTGATGTTGAACGTGAAGATCGTCAGGACCAGCGTCCGCACCGCCGCGTGGTGCCACACCCAGCGGAAGCCCTCGGCGATGTCGTGGGTGACGCGGGCGACGGACTCCACGTCGCGCGCGGGTGGCGACGGCAGGACGACCCGCGAGACCAGCAGGGCACCCAGGAGCACCAGCACCGCCTGGGCCGCGAAGGGCCAGGCCGCGCCGACGGCGAACAGGGCGGCCCCGACCGGCGGGCCGGCGAGCTGGTTGACGGTGACGAACCCGACCTGCAGCCGCGCGTTGGCGACGGCGAGGTCGTCACGGTCCACGACCATCGGCAGCAGCGCGCTCGAGGCGTTGTCGGCGAACATCTCGGCCGTGCCGAGGGCGAACAGCGCCAGCAGCACCACCACGATCGACACCGCACCGGTGACGACGAACACGGTCAGCACCGCCAGCACGACCACCCGGGTCAGGTCGACGGTGACGACGATCCGCCGCCGGTCGACCCGGTCGGTCAGCACCCCGGCGTAGAGCCCGAGGAGCAGCGGCGGCGACCACACGGCCAGGGCCGCGAGGGCGACGAGGAACGGTTCGTCGGTCTGCGACGCGACGAGCAGCGGACCGGCGGCGATCGCGATGCCGTCGCCGAGGTTGGAGGTCCAGGACGAGGCCAGCAGCCAGCGGAAGGACCTGCCGAGACGGGCCGGCAGGACGGCCTCGACGAGTCTGCTCACAAGAGCGTGACGCTACCGCCGAGCCGGGCCGTCGCGCACCGGGTTTGCGCCCGGGGTGAGGCAGGGGTCAGGCCGGCTGCATCTCCGGCATCGGTGCGGAGTCGAGGAGCTCGGCGGCGCGGGCGGCCACCAGCCGGTCGTTCTCCTCGGAGAGACGCAGCACGAGGGTTTCCAGCTCGGCCACCCGCTTGCGGAGCCGAGCGTTGTCGGCGGCGTCGCGGGGGTCTCGCAGGTCGCTGCTCATGAAGCCGATCAGCGCCTTGGCCATGAGGTGAACCTTCCATTGAGGTGGGGCATGAGGGTGGGCGGTCGAGAATTGTCCGTTCGGAGGTTGACGGACCCGGACCGCATACCAGAGTCCCACCCCGAAAGGCGAGGGTCAATCCGGCGCAACCACCGTCGGACCGGTACGACGGCGCCGCGGCACGGGCTGGCACCGGGGGCAGAAGTAGGACGACCGGTTCATGAACGCGACGCGCCTGATGGGGGTGCCGCACCGGTCGCACGGCTCGTCCTGACGGCCGTAGGCGTGCAGCGAGCGGTCGAAGTAGCCCGACTCGCCGTTGACGTTGACGTAGAGCGCGTCGAAGGAGGTGCCGCCCTGCCCGAGCGCCTCGCTCATCACCTCGCGGGCGTGGCCGAGCAGCGAGCGCACCTGGGGCCCGGTGAGCCGGTCCCCCGGCCTCTCCCCGTGCAGCCCGGCACGCCACAGCGCCTCGTCGGCGTAGATGTTGCCGACCCCCGAGATCAGGCCCTGGTCGAGGAGCAACCGCTTGACCCCCGAGCCGCGCCGGCGCACCCGGCTGACGAAGAGGTCGTCGTCGAACTCCGGGTCGAGCGGGTCGCGCGCGATATGGGCGATCTCGGCGGGCAGCTCGGCACCGCCGGCGCTCGTCGACAGCCCGCCGAACATCCGCTGGTCGACGAAGCGCAGCTCGCGGTCCTCGGCCGCACCCTCGAGGACCAGGCGCACCCGCAGGTGCCGTTCGGGGGGCGAGTCCTTCGGCTGCACGAGCATCTGACCGCTCATGCCGAGGTGGCCGAGCAGGGCGTCCCCGTTGTCGAGCGGCAGCCAGAGGTACTTTCCGCGGCGGCGCGCCGCGTCGATCCGACGCCCGGTCAGCGCCGTGGCGAACCCCTCGGGACCACCGGGGTCGCGGCGTACGGGCCGCGGGTGGAGCACGTCGACGCGGGTGATGCGGGCGCCGAGGACATGACGTTCGAGGCCGGCGCGGACGACCTCGACCTCAGGCAGCTCGGGCACGGGTCAGACGGTCGGGTCGGAGGTGGTGGCCGCGGCCTGCACGGTGGCGACGATCTCGCCGTAGGCGGTCTCGGCGCAGGCCTGCTCGGCCTCCTTCTTGGAGCGCCCGACGCCGTTGCCGTAGAGCTGGCCGCCCACCCGGACCTGGGCGTGGAAGGTCTTCATGTGGTCGGGGCCCTCGTCGGCGATGACGTACTCGGGCACACCGAGGCCGTGCTCGGCGGAGAGCTCCTGCAGCGAGGTCTTCCAGTCGAGCCCGGCGCCCATCCCGGACGCCTCCGCGATGAGCGGGTCGAACAGCAGGTGCACCACGTCGGCCGCCACGGTGATGCCACCGCTGAGGTGGACGGCGCCGATGACGGCCTCGACGGTGTCGGAGAGGATCGAGGCCTTGTGCCGGCCACCGGTCGACTCCTCACCGCGGCCGAGCTTGACGTGCTCGCCCAACCCGATGGTGATCGCGACCCCGGCCAACGCACGGGCGTTGACGACCGCGGCGCGCAGCTTGGCCAGCCGCCCCTCCGACAGGTCGGGGTGCATCGTGTAGAGCGTCTCGGTCACCACGACCCCGAGCACGGAGTCGCCGAGGAACTCGAGACGCTCGTTGGTCGGCAGCCCGCCGTTCTCGTAGGCGTAGGACCGGTGTGTCAGCGCGCGCTCGAGGAGCTCGGGGTCGAGAACCGGGTCCCCGAGCGCCTCGCGCAGCGAGCGGTAGTTGCTGATCGCTTCGACGAGTGGGTCAGAGGACCTGGCGACGGGCGTTGCGAGCGCCGTACTGGCCGCACTCGCCGCACGCACGGTGCGGGAGGTGCTGGGAGCCGCACGCCGGGTTGGCGCAGGTGACCAGGGTCGGCGCGACGGCCTTCCACTGCGAGCGACGGTGGCGGGTGTTGCTCCGCGACATCTTCCGCTTCGGGACAGCCACTGGATTCTCCTAGGTGTTCAGGTCGGTCTGGGTGTCGAGCCTGGTGAGCGCTGCCCACCTCGGGTCGATCGGGTCGTCGTGCGTGTGCTCGGGGTCTTCCTTCAGCGATGCACCACACTCGGTGCACAACCCGGGACAGTCGTCCTCGCACAGCGGCTGGAACGGTAGTGCGAGCACCACCGCGTCCCGCAGCAGGGGTTCGAGGTCGAGCAGGTCGTCCTCGAGTGTGCTGACCTCGTCGTCCTCCCCGGCCTCGTCGTGACTGCCGTGGTGCTGCTGGTCGTCGTAGACGTACAGCTCCTGGAGCGTCACGTCGATCTCGTCGACGATCGGATCCAGGCACCGTGCGCACTCACCGTCGAGCGCGGCTCGCGCCGTGCCCGTGACCAGCACCCCTTCCATGACCGCCTCGAGCCGCAGGTCGATGGTGACCGGTGAGCCCTCGGGGACGGAGAGGATGTCGATGCCCAGCCCTGTCGGGGCCGGAACCGTCAGCGTCACCTCACGTTGGGACCCCGGGCGGCGGCCGAGCTCGCGGGTATCGAGCACGAGCGGCGCTCTCGGGTCCAGGCTGGTCAGGGGATCACTTCCGGGTCCGGGCACAACAGAACAGACCAGAAGCGTACTGGTCGGGTGCTGCCGTACG
>CALRVO020000301.1:0-5436 GCA_943371595.1 Sphingomonas paucimobilis | reverse complement strand
AGGCACGCCGCTGACCGACGAGCAACTGGCGAGGACCGGCCGACCCCGATGGTGGGTGGTCGGTCCTTCGCTGTTGCTGCTGGTCGTCGTCGGCCTGGTCACCTGGGTGCTCACGCTGCCCGACGGCACCCGCGAGCCCTACGTCGTCCCGGCCCCGACCGCGACGGCCACCACGT
Organism: Sphingomonas paucimobilis; assembly: GCA_943371595.1. GTDB lineage: Bacteria > Actinomycetota > Actinomycetes > Propionibacteriales > Nocardioidaceae > Nocardioides. Next base: position 5,260 of record CALRVO020000301.1, on the reverse strand, counting down.
CCGCGACCTCGGGGACGATCGACTCCGCCGGAGCCGCCCAGGCGTTGCAGCGTCTGGTGTCGGCGCTCGCCCGAGGTGACCGTGAGGCCGCCACCGGGCTCGCTGCGCCCGACGACCCCGCGACCGCTGCTCGGCTCGGCGACCTCGTCGACGTGGCCGTCTCCGCGCGCCTGAGTGCCGTCACGTTGCGCTACATCGACGACGACGGTGGTCTGGCGGCCGACGGCACCTGGGCGGCCTCGGTCGACGTGGGCTGGGCCTACACCGGGTTCGACCGCGAGCCGACCTCGACCGAGATGTCGGTGCGGTTCCGCCAGACCGACACCGGGGTGGCCATCGCCGGGTTCGGCGGTGGGGACGCGACGCTGCGCACCCCGGTCTGGATGAGCGGACCGATGCAGGTGAGTCGCTCGGCCAACCTGCTCGTCGTCGCCGCCGCCGGGACCGACCTGGCCGCCTACGTCCGGCTCGCCGAGGCGGCCGTCCCGACCGTGTCGAGCGTCGTCGGCTCCTGGCGACCTCGACTGGTGGTCGAGGTGCCGGCCGACGGCGCTGCGCTCGAGTCGGCGCTGGGGGCCGAGCCCGGCTACTACGGTCAGATCGCCGCCGTGACGGGCGCCGGCGGCGAGATCACGCCGGGCGCGCCCATCCACGTGTTCGTCAACCCCGACGTGTTCGCCGGGCTCGGCCGGGCTGGGCGCGAGGTGGTGCTGGCCCACGAGGCCACCCACGTCGCCACCGACGCGCCGTCGAGCAGCGGCCCGACGTGGCTGACCGAGGGGTTCGCCGACTACGTCGCCCTGCGTCAGACCCGGCTGCCCCTGACCAAGACCGCCGGTCAGGTCGCCGCACAGGTGCGCGCCGACGGCCTGCCCAGCGCACTGCCGACCGGCGCCGAGTTCGACACCCGCGGCCCCCACCTCGGCGCGGTCTACGAGGCTGCGTGGCTGGTCTGCGTCGTGCTGGCCGAGCGCGGTGGCCCGGCGGATCTCGCCGCCTTCTACGACGAGGTCAGCAGCGGCACGCCGCTCGCCGAGGTCCTGCGCCGCGACTTCGACTGGTCCGAGGCCGATCTCGTCCGTGCCTGGCGAGCGCGGCTGCTCGCGCTTCCCGGCGCTGTCGCGTGACCGAGCGCCACGTCGCCCGGGCCACGCTCGTCATCGGGCTGGCCGCCCTCACGATCCTGGCGGTGACCCTGGTGCCGTGGGACCCCGTGCCGGGCGGGCGGGTCACCCCGGTCCCGGTCGGGGACGTGTTCTCGCCCGAGGAGGTCGCGCGCGCCGAGTCGTACTCGCGCTGGGCACGCACCTGGAGCTGGTCGTCACTCGTCGTCTCGCTGGTCGTGGCGTGCTGGTTCGGGCTCACGACCCGGGGTCGACGGCTCGTGGAGGGCCTGCCCGGCCCGTGGTGGGTGCAGGTGCCGCTGACGGTCGCCGCGCTGGGTCTGCTCGGCCGGCTCGTGACCCTGCCCTGCGCGGTCGCGCTGCACCAGCTGCGGCGCGACGTCGACCTCAGCCGTCAGGCATGGACCGGCTTCGCCACCGACCTGCTGGTCTCGGAGGCGATCACGGTGGCCACCACCTCGGTGGCCGTGCTCGTGCTGGTCGGCTGCGCGCGACGGTGGCCACGGGCCTGGCCGGCGGTCAGCGGCAGCCTGCTCGCCGCCCTCGTGGTGCTCGGCTCCTTCGTCTACCCGCTCCTGGTCGAGCCGGCGCTCAACGACTTCACACCGCTGCCCGACGGTGCGCTGCGCACCGAGGTGCTCCGCTTGGCCGCCCAGGAGGGCGTGCAGGTCGACGACGTGCTGGTCGCCGACGCCTCTCGTCGTACGACGACCCTCAACGCCTACGTCTCAGGGCTGGGCAGCACGCGTCGCGTCGTCCTCTACGACACCCTCCTGGACTCGGCGAGCGACGCCGAGACGCAGTCGGTGGTGGCCCACGAGCTCGCCCACGCGCGGCACCGCGACGTGCTGGCCGGCACCCTGCTGGGGGCAGCCGGGGTGCTCGCGGCCGTGGGCCTGCTCGGGCTGGTCCTCGGGGCGGCCCGCTCGCGAGGCGCCCCGGCGCCGGGCCAGCCGGGCGTCGTACCGCTGCTGCTCGCGCTCGTGGCGGCGGGCACGTTCGTGTCCCTGCCGCTGAGCAACGCCGTCAGCCGCCAGATCGAGACCCGAGCCGACGTCGACGCTGAACGCGCGACCGCCGACCCTGACGCGTTCGAGGCGCTGCAGCGGCGGCTCGCCCTACGTTCGCTGGCCGACCCGACCCCACCGGCGCTGTCTCGACTGTGGTTCGCGAGTCATCCCGGAGTTCTGGTGCGTGTGGCAGTCTCGCGTCGGGTCGGACAGTGACGCGTCAGGGGAGTCGGGGCACGGCCACCGTGGCCGAGGCCTGGGTCCCACGGACGACGAAGCCCCGCACTCGAGAGAGTGCGGGGCTCCGATTCGGCAGGTCGCCGAGGCGCCTGCGGCAGTGCTAGTCGCAGCTCGCGCTCGAGCCCTGGGTCGAGATGCAGTCGCTGGTCTTGTCGAACGCGTCGGAGATCTGCCCGCCGAGGAGGAAGACGACGGCGACGATGACGGCGGCGATGCCGGCGACGAGCAGCCCGTACTCGACGGCGGAGGCACCCCGCTCGTCCATCTTCGCGAAGCGGGCCCGGATCATGATGCGGCCGTAGTCGAGCATGAGATTCTCCTAGGTGGTGCAGTAGAAGGGAGCATGGGTGGCGCCAAGGGAGGTTCCACGACCATTCTTCGGGCCCGTGGGCCCGGATGGCATCAGCACATCGTTCTGATGCGTATAGCCCGAAATGACTAGGACCAGGATCGGGGCAGCGGGGGACGTTCTTCCCCCGCTCGGCCGCTGCAGTGACGGCCGACCAGATGCGGCCGCACCACGGCACCTGGCCGATGTGGGACCCGACCAGCTCAGCAGCCGGCCTCCTCGGCCGAGATGCACGTGTTGGTGCGCTCGAAGGCGGCCTTGACCTCGTCCCCGAGCAGGAACACCGCGGCCACGATGATGGCGGCGATGCCCGCGATGAGCAGCCCGTACTCGACGGCGGAGGCGCCTCGCTCGTCAAGCTGGGCCAGTCGTGCGTCTAACCTGATGCGGCCGTACGTGAGCATGGCGTTCTCCTGGGGCTTCTACCGGTGGGAGGGATGTGCGGATCCCGAGGCGCGGGGCCCCCGAGCGGGGAGGGGGGTCGTCATGGACGTACATGGTGCCTACGCCGGAGCCCACCCGCATCACGTGAGCAGTCAGAGGGGCTAGTCATTTCTGACTAGGCGATCACGTCAACGTTCGGTGGGCTGGATGCTCGACAGCAGACCGATGCGCATAGCGGTGACGAGAGCCTGCGCGCGGTTGGCGGCGCCGAGCTTCTGGTAGATGCGCGCGATGTGGGACTTGGCGGTCGACTCGCTGAGGTAGAGCTTCTCGCCGATGGCTGCGGCGCCGAGGCCGTCAGCGAGCAGGACCAGGACGTCGTGCTCGCGCTCGGTCAGGTTGGTGGACTCGCCCGAGGCCCGGCGCATCATCGCGCCGACGAGGCCGGTGCAGACGAACGCACGCGGTGACACGTGGGCGTGGCGTGCGGCCTTGATGACCTCCGACGAAGGGGCGTCCTTGCCGACGAAGCCCGAGGCACCGGCCTGCATCGCGGCGAAGATCTGGTCGTCGCCGGAGTGCATCGTGAGCACGATGATGCCGGTCTCGTTGCTCGTCTTGCGGATGGTGCGCACGATGTCGAGGCCGGTGCCGTCCTGCAGCTGGAGGTCGGCCACCACGACGTCGGGGGAGAGCTCCTCGTATTTGGCGACGGCCTCGGTCACCGACGCGGCGGTGCCGACGACGTCCATGTCGTCCTCGAGGTCGATCACGGCGCCCAGGCCGCTGCGGATGAGCTCGTGGTCGTCGACGAGCAGGACGCGGATCGGTCGATCGCTCATGGTGGGGACTCTTCCAGGGTTGGGGGCTTGCGGGAAGTGCCGTGCCCGGGTCGGTCTCAGGGAATGCGTACGGCGACCAGCAGACCGCCCTGGGGGTTGGGGTCGATCGACAGGTCGGCGCCGACCAGACGCGCGCGCTCGCGCATGATCTTCAGCCCGTGGGAGTCGCTGCGGGCGGCCTGGAGGCCCCGGCCGTTGTCGGCGACGGTGATCAGGGCCGAGGGGGCGTGGACCTGGCAGTTGACCTCGATGCTCGAGCACTGGGCGTGCTTGATGGCGTTGTTGATCGCCTCCTGGGTGATCCGGAACAGCTCGGCCTCGACCTCGGGCCGCAACCGGGTCGAGTGCTCGTCGAGCGTGACCTGGATCGGGATCCGCGACGACTCGCTGAGGTGGCGCGCCACAGCCCCGATCGCGACCCCGAGCGTCTCGGACTCGCCGATGCTCGTGCGCAGCGTCAGCACCGACTGGCGCACCTCGGCGACGATCTTGGTGATCCGGTCGCGCAGCATCGCGAACGCCTTGGCCTGCTTGTCGTCGGCCGGGCGCGCCGCCAGCGCGTCGACGAGGTAGCCGAGCGAGGCGATGTCCTGGGCGACCCCGTCGTGCATCTCGCGGGCCAGGCGCTTGCGCACGTCGGCGGAGGCCGAGTCACGGAAGTCGGAGAAGAGCATGGCCGTGTCGAGCTGGACCGACTTGGCCCGCAGGGCCTCCGGGAGCCGCAGGATCGTGCGCTCGACCTCGATGACGTCGAGGTCGGCCGATGGCGAGAGCATGCCGGCGACCACCACCGAGTCGCCGACGGGGAAGGCGAAGGCCAGCTCGTGGACGATCGGCTCGGAGCGCGCCCAGGACTCGACGGCGAGCTCCTCGGCCTCCGGCAGGGTGGTCTGGCCGTCGACGCTGCGGGTGACCAGCGGGACGAGCACCTCGCCACGGGGGACGTAGACGGCCAGGCCGACGGTCGGGATCTGGTCGCCCACGTCGCTGACGACCGCGCCGGCCAGGGCGGTGACGTCGAGGCCCGAGCTGAGGTCGTCGGACAGGTCCAGGAGCTGGCGGATCAGTCGTTGCGCGTCGAGGTAGGGGGCCAGCTCGTCGACCTCGAGGTCGAGGCTGGCGTGGATGAAGCTGCCGATCATGCCCAGACCGATCCCCGCCATGGTCCAGGTGAAGATGGTGAAGCTCTGCTCGGCCGAGACACCGCCCTCGAGGAGCAGGGCCAGGCCGACGACGGTGACGAGCTCGGCGCTGATCGCCATCAGGCTGCCCATCAGCCCGCGGGTCACCGCCGCCAGGAACGGGGGCACG
>CALRVO020000300.1:0-5443 GCA_943371595.1 Sphingomonas paucimobilis | reverse complement strand
AAACTGGCGCTGCTGCGACGATCTTCGTCGCAGACGTGGGAGATTCACCGCTTCAGCGGTGAATCTCCCACCCGCGGCTCAGGCCTTGGCGCGCGACGACGACCGCCGCGCGGCCGGCTTGCGGTCGGACGGCTTGGTGACCGGCTCGCCGGCCTCGACCAGCGAGGAGCGCCGGGTGGCGCCGAAGTCGGCCAGGGCGTCGACCAGCACGTCGACGTCGGGCTTGGGGGCCATGACGTCGACCCGCAGGCCGTGCTCCTCGGCGGTCTTGGCGGTGGCGGGCCCGATGACCGCGATGATCGTCGAGGGGTGCGGCTTGCCGGCGATGCCGACGAGGTTGCGCACCGTCGAGGACGACGTGAAGACGACCGCGTCGAACTTGCCCGACTTGATCGCGTCGCGCACCGGCGCCGGCGGCGGGGTGGCGCGCACGGTGCGGTAGGCGGTGACGTCGTCGCACTCCCAGCCGAGCTCGACCAGACCGGCGACCAGGGTCTCGGTGGCGATGTCGGCGCGGGGCAGGAAGACCCGGTTGATCGGGTCGAGGACCTCGTCGTACTCGGGCCAGTCGGCGAGCAGGCCGGCGGCCGACTGCTCGCCCGACGGCACCAGGTCGGCCCGCAGGCCCCAGGCGGCGATCGCGGCGGCGGTCTTGTCGCCGACGGCGGCGATCTTGAGACCCGAGAAGGCGCGGGCGTCGAGGCCGTACTCCTCGAACTTCTCGCGGACCGCGCGCACGGCGTTGACCGAGGTGAAGGCGATCCACTCGTAGCGGCCCTCGACGAGACCGCGCACGGCCTTGTCCATCTGCAGCGGGTTGCGCGGCGGCTCGACCGAGATGGTCGGCACCTCCTCGGGCACCGCGCCGTGGCCGCGCAGGCCCAGGGACAGCGAGGCGGCCTGGTCCTTGGTGCGGGGCACCAGCACGCGCCAGCCGAACAGCGGCTTGGTCTCGAACCACGACAGCGTCGAGCGCAGGTCGACGACCTCGCCGACCACGACGACCGCGGGCGGGGTCATCCGGGCGGCGCGGGCGTCGGCGGCGACGTGCTCGAGGGTCGAGGTGACCGTCTGCTGCTCGGTGGTCGTGCCGACCCGGGTCATCGCGACCGGGGTCGTGGCCGCGCGGCCCGCCGCGACCAGGGCCTTGGCGATCTCGCCGATCTGGCCGACCGCCGAGAGCAGCACCAGGGTGCGGCCGTCGGCGTACTGGCCCCAGTCGGTGCGGGAGGCGGCGTTGTCGCCGCAGGTGACGACGGCGACCTCGCGGTGGTCCTTGGTGGTCAGCGGGATGCCGGCGTAGGCCGGGACCGCACCGACCGAGGAGACGCCGGGCACGATCTCGAAGCCGATGCCGGCCTTGGCACAGGCCTGGGCCTCCTCAGGCCCGGAGGCGTAGAGGAACGGGTCGCCGGCCAGGAGCCGGACGACGCGCAGCCCGCGCTTGGCCTGCTTGAGCACGACCTTGGCGCGGTTGGCGTGGGTCAGGGGCTGACCGTCCTCGCCGAAACCGCCGTCGACCAGCTCGGGGCCCACGGGCTCGCGCTCGGCGTCGTCGGCGGCCTCGCCGTCGACGGGCTCGACCTCGACCGGGGCCGGCAGGCCCAGGAGGGTGCGGACCAGCTCGGCGTGCTCGGGGACCTCGGTCACCACGACGTCGGCCTGGCGCAGCAGGTCGACGGCACGCACGGTCAGCAGGTCGGGATCACCGGGGCCGCTGCCGACGAACGACACCCAGGCACGGGCGATCCGGTCGGCGGCGGTGCCGGCGGCGCTGGAGGAGGGGGTGGTCTTGGCTCGCGTCATGGGTTCTGCACCTCTGGGGGCTCGTTCGTGGCTGGGTCCGCAGCTGATGGGTTCAGCTGTCCTGCTCCGTCGGCGAGCATCTCGCTCGCCAACCGGGTCCCGACGCCCACGGCGTCGGCCGGGGCTCCCGATGCGGACATCCGCACCGAGAGCGCACCGTCGAGCGAGAGCGCCACGGCCCTCACCCACAACTCATCACCGTCGTCGCCCTCGACGACGTCGGCCAGGGCACCGATCGGGGCCGAGCAGCCGCCCTCGAGGGTGGCCAGCACGGCGCGCTCGGCCTCGACCGCGGCCCGGGAGGCCGCGTCGTCGAGCAGGCGCAGGTCGTCGGCGAGCGGGTCGCCGGTGCGGCACTCCACGGCCAGCGCGCCCTGACCGGGGGCCGGCAGCATCTGCAGGGGGTCGAGCACCTCGGTGACCTCGTCGAGCCGCTCGATGCGGGCCAGGCCCGCACGGGCGAGCACGACGCCGTCGAGCTCACCGTCGCGGACCTTGCGGATGCGGGTGTCGACGTTGCCGCGCACCCCCACGATCTCGAGACCCAGGCCCAGGGCGTGCAGCTGGGCGACCCGGCGGGGCGAGCCGGTGCCGACCCGGCTGCCGACGGGGAGCTCACCGAGGGTGAGACCGTCGCGGGCGACCACCACGTCGCGGGGGTCCTCGCGCACCGGGATCGCGGCGAGGGTGATGCCCTCGGCGGGTGCGGTGGGGAGGTCCTTGAGGGAGTGGACGGCGACGTCGACCCGCCCGTCGAGCAGGGCGTCGCGCAGGGCACCGACGAAGATGCCGGTGGCCGAGCCGGGCAGCTCGGTGACCGGGGTGCCGCTGGCCTGGCTGCGGTCGCCGTCGGTGGTGATCTCGACCAGCTCGACCTCACGGCCCAGGCGGGCGCGGACGAGGTCGGCGACGTGGCCCGCCTGGGTGGTGGCCAGGAGGCTGCGGCGGGTGCCGACCCGGACGACCTGGGCGGCGCTCATGCGTCGGCCTGCGGCACGTTGTTGGGGCGGGTCACGGCATCGACGGCCTCGGGGTCGAGGGCGAAGAGCTCGGCGAGCGCGCGCTCGTAGGACACCGCTCCCTCGTTGTTGACCAGCTCCTTGACCCGGACGGTCGGCTCGTGGAGCAGCTTGTCGGCGACCCGGCGCACGGTGTGGCGGATCTCGGCGCGGGCGGCGTCGTCGAGCCGGGGCAGCCGCGCCTCGAGCCGCGACATCTCGGCGTCGACGACCGAGGTGGCCATCGAGCGCAGCGCGACGACGGTCGGGGTGACGCTCGCCTGGCGGCGCGCGGTCAGGAAGGAGGCGACCTCCTCGCCGACGATGCGGCGCACGTCGGCGACCTCGCCGGCGACGTCGCTGCCGGCCAGGCTCTCGGAGAGCTCGCGCAGGCCGATCAGGGTCACCCCGGGCAGCTCGGCGACGGTGGGCTCGACGTCGTGGGGAAGCGCGACGTCGATGACCGACACCGGCCGGGCCGGGTCGTCGAGGCCGGCGCGCGCGGCGGCGAGCATGTCACGGGTGATGAGCACGCCGGTGGCGCCGGCGCAGGTGATCACGACGTCGGCCAGGGCGAGCTCGCGCGGCAGGTCGACCAGGGCGACCGCGTGGGCGGAGTACTCGTCGGCGAGGCGACGGGCGCGGTCGGGGGTGCGGTTGACCACGCTCACGTGGCCGGCGCCGAGCCGGGTCACGGTGGCGGTGGCGAGGCCGGCCATCGCCCCGGCGCCGACGACGACCACGCGGCTGCCGCGCACGGCGCCGATCGCGATCTCGGAACGCTCGAGCGCGGCGCTGACCAGGGTCGGGGCGACCCGGTCGATGCCGGTCTCGGCGTGGGCGCGCTTGCCGACGCGCAGCGCCTGCTGGAACAGGGAGTTGAGGGCCGGGCCGATGCTGCCGACCTCCTGGCCCAGCCGCAGCGCCTCGCGCGCCTGGCCGAGGATCTGGCCCTCGCCGACGGCCATCGAGTCGAGGCCCGAGGCGACCTGGAAGAGGTGGGCGACCGCACCGTCGTCGTAGTGGACGTAGAGGTGGGGCACCATCGCCTCGGCGGACTCCCCGGCCCGCTCGAGCAGCAGCCGCGAGAGCACCTCGACGCTGCCGTGGAAGCGCTCGATGTCGGCGTAGACCTCGACGCGGTTGCAGGTCGAGACGACCGCGACCTCGTTGACGTGGTCGCACGCGGCCGCGTCGGTCAGCAGCTTGTGGACGCCCTCGGCGTCGAGCGCGACCCGCTCGAGGACCGAGACGGGGGCGCTGTTGTGGGAGATCCCGACGACGAGGACGCTCATGTGACGTTGGCCTTCCGCTGCTCGTGGTAGGCCAGGATCTGGAGCTCGATGGAGAGGTCTACCTTGCGTACGTCGACCCCGTCGGGGACGGAGATCACCGACGGCGCGAAGTTGAGGATGCTGGTGATGCCGCAGCCGACCATCCGGTCGGCGACGTCCTGGGCGGCACCGGCCGGGGTGGCGATGACCCCGATCGCGACGCCGTGGGTCTCGACGATCTCCTCGAGGTCACCGAACGGGCGGACGTCGACACCGGCGACGACCTCGCCGTGGCGGGTCGCGTCGGCGTCGAGCAGGGCCACCACCCGGAACCCCCGGCTGCGGAAGCCCGAGTAGTTGGCCAGGGCGTGGCCGAGGTTGCCGATGCCGACGATGACCACGGGCCAGTCCTGGGTCACGCCGATCTCGCGGGCGATCTGGTAGCGCAGGTAGTCGACGTCGTAGCCGACCCCGCGGGTGCCGTAGCTGCCGAGGTAGGAGAGGTCCTTGCGGAGCTTGGCGGAGTTGACCCCCGCCGACAGCGCGAGCTCCTCGCTCGAGCAGGTCCGGATGCCGTCGTCGGCGAGCGTGTTGAGCGCCCGCAGGTAGACGGGCAGGCGGGCGACGGTCGCCTCCGGGATGTCCCGGGCGCTCTCGCTGGCACTGCGTGCAGTCACTGCTCTGCTTCCTAGCCGGCTCCTGGAGGACGCCCGGCTCGTTCACAGTAGGAGTTTGTGAACGCGAGAACAAATTGAGCGGCAGTGGCCTAGCACACCCTCGCTCGACACCGTGGCAGGGGGGTGGCGCGGGTCAGCGCAGTGCGCTACGCAGCCGGGTCTCGTCGACCCGCCAGAAGTCGTGCTGCCGGCCGTCGACGAAGGTCACCGGGACCTCGTCGTTGAAGCGTCGCTGCAGCGCGGGGTCGTCGTCGACGTCGACCACGACGTAGTCCTCACCCAGCTCGGCGCACACGCGCGCCACGACCTCCTCGGCCGCCTCGCACAGGTGGCAGCCGGCCCGCGAGTAGAGCGTGACCCGGGGCCCGGCCGGACGCCGGCGCACCCTCATCGGGGCCTCACTCGAGGAGCCCGAGGGCCCGGCGACGCTCGAGACCGCGCAGGCGGCCCTTCTGCACCTTGCCGGTGATGCTCAGGGGCAGCGCGTCGACGACCTCGATCCGGCTGGGCACCTTGAAGCGGGCCAACCCGCTCTCGCAGGCCGCGCGGACGGCGTCGGCCACCGTGGCGGGATCGGCGCCGGGCGCGGCGACGTAGGCCACGACCGCCTCGCCGGTGAGGTCGTCGGCGACCCCGATGACCGCGACGTCCTGGACCCCCTCGACCTCGAGGACGACCCGCTCGACCT
>CALRVO020000299.1:0-5456 GCA_943371595.1 Sphingomonas paucimobilis | reverse complement strand
ACCAACCTAGGTGATCGCCACTTCCGCCACAGGGACCACTTCGATGCGTGTCGCCCCCACGTGCCACACCCGACTCAACAACCACAGCGTCGGCCGGCCCGCGGTGCCGGAGCACATGACCCGATCGGATCAGGGTTTACCTGGTTGTGACTACGAGGATCTAGACCGTTCGGTGTCCTGGTACCTAAGGTGCGTCTTCGGTGCGCGAAATCACAGTCGCACCGGGTAATCCACTTCTCGGAGGGAACATCACGTGAAATTCCTCAAGACCGGGCTGAGTCTGGCGGTGATCGGCGCGTCGCTGTCGGTGCTGCCCGGCTCTCCCTCAGTCGCTGTCGGCCCCGGCGCGGCAGCTGACGACAACTCGGTGACGGCCAAGATGCGCGGAGCTGCCGACGGCAGCGTGCGCATCACCACCGAGAGCGCGACGGGCAAGGTCGGTTTCGTCGCCGCCCGCGGCGCCAACGCCGACCTGCTCCCCGACGTCGAGGCGAGCAGCAAGGTCTCGGCGGTCGCCAAGACCGACGCCTACCTGCAGCGCTTCGGTTCCGCCTTCGGCGTGGCCGACGGCCAGCTCAAGCAGACCGACGTCCAGCAGGACGCCTACGGGTGGACCGTCACCTACAAGCAGCAGTACCGCGGCGTCCCGGTCTTCGGCGCCGTCCTCAAGGCCAACCTCGACACCAGTGGTGACCTCACCGCCGTCGGCGGCTTCGCCGTGCCGGCGCTCGACCTGTCGGTCGACCCGCGCCTGAGCGCCGCCGAGGCCGCCGAGCGCGCCGTGACCGTCGTCAAGGCCGACCCGCCCACCAACGACGAGGGTGCGCCCGCCGACACCTCCGCGGTCCGCGCTGCGGACAACGACCTCAACGTCTACCGGATCGGCGCCCTGAAGGGCGACACCGGCAAGTCCGTCCTGGTCTACGCCGTCGAGGTCTCCAACGCCACCAGCGTGCGCGACATGGTGTTCATCGACGCCAACACGGGCAAGCCGGTCAACCGCTACTCCCTGGTCCACGCCGCGCTCGACCGCGAGCTCTACGAGACCAGCCCCGCCGACGAGGACCTCGTCTGGTCCGAGGGTGACTCGACCGACGACCTCAACGCCGACCAGAAGAACCTCGTCGACTCCGCCGGTGAGTCCTACTGGATGTTCAAGAACACCTTCGGCCGCGACTCCTACGACGGCGAGGGCGCGACGATGAAGACGGTCAACAACGACCCGCGCATCAACTGCCCCAACGCCAACTGGAACGGCAACACCACCAACTACTGCGACGGCGTCACCTCCGACGACGTGGTCTCGCACGAGTGGGGTCACGCCTACACCGAGTACACCTCCGGCCTGATCTACCAGTACCAGTCCGGCGCGCTCAACGAGTCCTACTCCGACGTGTGGGGCGAGACCCTCGACCTCATCAACCAGCGCGAGGACGAGGAAGAGGGCGACATCACGGCCAAGCGCGTGGTCGGGTCGTGCGACCCGACCGCCGGTGCCCGGCTCGAGGTCAACATCACCGCCCCGGCGCCGCAGGCCGGTGTCTGCACCGCGGCCGCCGGCTTCGGCCCGGCCTACACCACGGACCTGGTGACGACCCAGGTCGTCACGGCCACCGACGCCACCGACGCCCCCAACGGCACGTCGGCCACCGACGGCTGCGGCGCGTTCACCAACGCTGCAGCGATCGCCGGCAAGTACGCCTACGTCGACCGCGGCACCTGCTCGTTCCAGATCAAGGCCGACAACGCGGTGGCCGCCGGCGCGACCGGTCTCATCGTGGGCCAGAACGCCGCCGGGCTCCCGTCGGCAATGTCGGGCACCTCGACGATCCCCGCGACCATGGTCAGCCAGGCCGACGGCACCCGGATCAAGACGGCCGGCACGGTCACGATGACGATCAAGGCCGAGGACATCTCGGCCCGGACGCCCACGACCCGCTGGCTCATCGGTGAGAAGTCCGAGGCCTTCGGCGGCGCGATCCGCGACATGTGGACCCCCACCTGCTACGGCAACCCCGGCAAGGTCACCGACGCCGAGTACAACTGCGACCCGCTGCTGACCGACAGCGGCGGCGTCCACGGCAACTCCGGTGTCCCCAACCACGCCTACGCCCTCGTCGTCGACGGCGGGACCTACAACGGCGAGACCATCGCCGGCATCGGTCTCGACAAGGCCGCCAACATCTGGTGGCGCGCCCAGACGGCCTACCTGACGCCGGCCTCCGACTTCACCAACGCAGCAGACGGCCTGGAGGCCTCCTGCGCCGACCTGGTGGGTCAGCCGATCAACAAGGTCACCACCGAGCCCAACGCGACGGCCACCCCGGCCACGCCGATCACCGCCGGTGACTGCACCCAGGTCGCCAAGGCCATGGTCGCCGTCGAGATGCGCAAGGACCCGGTCCAGTGCAACTTCCAGCCGCTGCTCTCCCCCGGCAAGCTGTCGCCCTGCGGTGACGAGTTCGTCACCGAGACGACCGTCCTCGACGACTTCGAGAACGGCCTGGCCGCCTGGACCCCCGAGCAGCAGCTCGCCACCGGCGCCACCGCCGGCGCTCCGTGGGAGGCCACGACCGACGCTCCCGCCGGTCGCTCGGGCACCGTCGCGTACGCGCCGGACCCCGACCTCGGCGCCTGCGACCCCGGCGTCGACGACATCTCGAGCCGCGACTCCATCACCAGCCCCGAGGTCACCGTGCCCGAGGGCCGCAACGCCCGCGTCACGGTCGACCACTACGTCGCCACCGAGGCCGGCTACGACGGCGGCAACGTCAAGGCCAGCGTCAACGGCGGCCCGTTCGGGCTGGTCCCGGCAGGGGCGTTCCTCTTCAACCCCTACAACGCCACCTTGGCCTCCGCCGCCACCAACACCAGCCCGCTCGCCGGTCAGCCCGCCTTCACCGGCACCGACCAGGGTGAGGTCGTCGGCAGCTGGGGCCAGTCCACGGTCTCGCTCGCCAAGCTCGGCGTGAAGCCCGGTGACAAGGTCAAGCTCCGCTTCGACATGGGTCGCGACGGCTGTGGCGGCAACGACGGCTGGTACCTCGACAACCTGGTGCTGACCGTCTGCAAGGAGAAGGCCGAGGTCACCGCGGTGCACAAGCCCGAGCCCTCGACGTACGGCTCGGCCAGCTCGGTCGACGTCACCGCCCCCCTGAGCGCCACCGGCACGGTGACCCTCAAGTCGGGCTCGACCACGGTGGCCACCGCCCCCGTGGCCGACGGTGCAGCCAGCCTCGCGGTCCCGGCCAAGACCCCCGCGGGTCGCTACAGCTGGACCGTGACCTACTCGGGTGACGGCACCTTCGGCGAGACCACGGTCCCGGTGAAGGCCACGATCTCGAAGGCTTCGACGACCACCTCGGTCGTGTCGGCCTCCGAGGCCGTCAAGCGCGGCACCAAGGCCCGCGTCAAGGTCAAGGTCTCCTCGGCCGCCGGCGCCGTCTTCGGCAAGGTCGTCCTGCGGGCCGGCAAGGTCCAGTGGGGTCAGGGCTTCGTCAAGAACGGCGTCGTCACGATCAAGACCCGCAAGCTGACCAAGCTCGGACCGCTGCGGCTGGTCGCCAGCTTCACGGGCAACGACAACCTGAGGTCGAGCAAGACCAAGGTCTTCGTGATCCGGGTCAACAAGTAGCACCCAGCACCACCTGAAGACCCCCCGTCGGCTCACGCCGGCGGGGGGTCTTCGCTGTCTTCGGTGACGGGTCCTCGGTGGGCCCGGACCCGGGGCCTGCAGTGCTCAGGCCTCGACGACCACCGGGATGATCATCGGGCGGCGGCGGTGGGTGTTGCTGACCCAGCGACCCACGACGCGGCGTACGGTCTGCTGGAGCTGGTAGGAGTCGACGCCACCCTCGGCGAGCGCGGCGTTGACCGCGTCGATGACGGGCTGCTTGACCGACTCGAAGGTCGAGTCGTCCTCGGCGAAGCCGCGGGCGTGGATCTCGGGGCCGGCGGAGACCTTGCCACTGACGGAGTCGACGACCACGATCACCGAGATGAAGCCCTCTTCACCGAGGATCCGGCGGTCCTTGAGGTCGGCCTCGGTGATGTCGCCGACCGAGGTGCCGTCGACGAAGACCAGGCCGCACTCGACCTTGCCGGAGATGGACGCGACCCCGTCGACGAGGTCGACCACGACGCCGTCCTCGGCGACCACCACGTTGTCGACGCCGACCGACCGCGCGAGAGCGGCGTTGGCGAGCATGTGGCGGATCTCGCCGTGAACCGGCAGCACGTTGCGTGGCTTGACGATGTTGTAGCAGTAGAGGAGCTCGCCGGCACTGGCGTGACCGCTGACGTGGACCAGCGCGTTGCCCTTGTGGACGACGTTGGCGCCCCAGCGGGCCAGCCCGTTGATCACCCGGTAGACGGCGTTCTCGTTGCCGGGGATGAGGCTGCTGGCGAGCAGGACGGTGTCGCCCTCCTCGATGTGGACGAAGTGGTGGTTGCGCTGGGCGATCCGGCTCAGCGCACTCATCGGCTCGCCCTGGCTGCCCGTCGAGATCAGCACCTGGCGCTCGGGGGGCAGGTCGGCGAGGTCCTTGGCGTCGACGAGGGTGCCGCCGGGCACGGTGAGGTAGCCGAGGTCGCGGGCGATGCCCATGTTGCGCACCATCGAGCGACCGACGTAGGCGACCTTCCGGTTGTGCGCGACGGCGGCGTCGAGGACCTGCTGGACGCGGTGCACGTGGGAGGCGAAGCAGGCCACGATGATGCGCTGGTTGGACTCGCGGAAGACCTGGTCGATGGCCGGGGTGATCGACTTCTCCGAGGGAGTGAACCCCGGGGTCTCGGCGTTGGTGGAGTCGGTGAGGAACAGGTCGACGCCCTCGTCGCCGAGCCGCGCGAAGGCCCGCAGGTCGGTGATGCGGCCGTCGAGGGGCAGCTGGTCCATCTTGAAGTCGCCGGTGTGGAGCACCAGCGCGGTGCCGGTGCGGATCGCCACGGCGAGCGCGTCGGGGATGGAGTGGTTGACCGCGATGAACTCGAGCTCGTAGGGCCCGAAGATGAGCCGGTCGCCGGCCTTGACCTTGTGGTGCACGGTCTGGCGCAGCCGGTGCTCGCGCAGCTTGCTGTCGAGCAGGGCGAGGGTCAGCTCGGAGCCCACCAGCGGGATGTCCTGACGCTCGCGCAGCAGGTAGGGCGTCGCGCCGATGTGGTCCTCGTGGCCGTGGGTCAGCACCAGCGCCTCGACGTCGGCCAGCCGGTCACGGATGGGACCGAAGTCGGGGAGGATCAGGTCGACCCCGGGCTGGTGGTCCTCGGGGAACAGCACCCCGCAGTCGACGATGAGCAGGCGGCCGTCGTACTCGAAGACGGTCATGTTGCGGCCGACCTCGCCGAGACCGCCGAGCGGGATGACGCGCAGCCCGCCCTTCGGCAGCTCGGGCGGCGTGGACAGCTCGGGGTGAGGGTGGGACAAGTTGACGTTCCTAACGGAGCTCAGAGGAGTT
>CALRVO020000298.1:0-5460 GCA_943371595.1 Sphingomonas paucimobilis | reverse complement strand
TCGGACTCGGCACCGATGGGCAGCTGCAGCACCAGCGGGGTGGAGTTGAGGCGCTCGACCATCATGTCGACGCAGCGGAAGAAGTCGGCACCGGTGCGGTCGAGCTTGTTGACGAAGCACATGCGGGGCACGGAGTACTTGTTGGCCTGGCGCCACACGGTCATCGTCTGCGGCTCGACACCGGCGACACCGTCGAAGACGGCGACGGCGCCGTCGAGGACGCGCAGCGAGCGCTCGACCTCGGCGGTGAAGTCGACGTGCCCGGGGGTGTCGATGATGTTGATCTGGTGGTCCTTCCACCAGCAGGTCGTCGCGGCGGACGTGATGGTGATGCCGCGCTCCTGCTCCTGCTCCATCCAGTCCATCGTGGCCGCACCCTCGTGGACCTCACCGATCTTGTAGCTGATGCCGGTGTAGAAGAGGATGCGCTCGGTGGTGGTGGTCTTGCCGGCGTCGATGTGCGCCATGATGCCGATGTTGCGAACGACGTTGAGGTCGGTCGTGATGTTGACGGCCACTGTTGTCAGCGTTCCTTACAGGGTGGGAATGGACTGGTGGAGGACGGAGGCGCCGGATCGGCGCCCCCGCCCGGGGGTCACCAGCGGTAGTGGGCGAAGGCCTTGTTGGACTCCGCCATCTTGTGCGTGTCCTCGCGCTTCTTCACCGCGGCACCGAGGCCGTTGGAGGCGTCGAGGATCTCGTTCATGAGGCGCTCGTGCATCGTCTTCTCGCGACGGTCGGAGGCGTAGCCGACGAGCCAGCGCAGCGCGAGCGTGGTGCCGCGGGTGCCCTTGACCTCGATCGGGACCTGGTAGGTCGCGCCACCGACACGGCGGGACTTAACCTCGATGGCCGGCTTGACGTTCTCGAGCGCACGCTTGAGCGTGACGACCGGGTCGGTGCCGTTCTTCTCGCGGCAACCCTCGAGCGCGGTGTAGACGATGCGCTGGGCGACCTGCTTCTTGCCGTCCTGGAGAACCTTGCTCACGAGCTGGGAGACGAGCTGGGACCCGTAGACGGGGTCGATGTCGATCGGCCGCTTGGGGGCCGGACCCTTGCGGGGCATTAGCTCTTCTCCTTCTTGGCGCCGTACTTGCTGCGGCCCTGCTTGCGGTTCTTGACACCCTGGGTGTCGAGCGAGCCGCGGATGATCTTGTAGCGGACACCGGGGAGGTCCTTCACCCGGCCGCCGCGGACGAGCACGATCGAGTGCTCCTGGAGGTTGTGGCCCACGCCCGGGATGTAGGCCGTGACCTCGACGCCGCTGCTCAGGCGCACGCGGGCGACCTTGCGGAGGGCGGAGTTCGGCTTCTTCGGGGTGGTGGTGTAGACGCGGGTGCAGACACCGCGACGCTGGGGGGATTCCTTCAGGGCAGGCGTCTTGTTCTTGGACACCTTGTCCTGGCGGCCCTTGCGGACCAACTGCTGAATGGTGGGCACCTGGTGGTTCCCTTTCGGTCTACTCTCAGTGAGCGGCGCTTTGCCGCACACGACTGTCACGTTCTGAGGCGTGCCCCGCGAGCCCTGGCCCCACGAGCGGGCGCTACAGGCGGACGAAGGTGTCCGGACGGACCAGACACACGAGGGTTCAGGCTACTGGCCGCCCCCCACCGCAGCAAATTCACCGCTGCGGGACCGCGAGGAACGAGCGGACCCGCGAAAGCGGGGAGGTCGAGCGAGCACGGAGCGCTCCGAGGCACGAGGAGCGGTCCGAGCGCAGACGAGACCGGACCAACCGCAGGCGATCCACGCGACCGCACCACGCTACGTCGCCGACACGACCTCCGGAGCGACGTCCTCGACCCGCGCGCCCGGCGTACGGGACTCGGCGAGCAGCGCCCGCCAGCCGCCGGTCATCCGGGCGTAGACACCGACGGCGAGGGCCACCCCGAGCAGGGTGAACAGACCGCCCGCGACGAGGGTCCAGCGGGCCCCGAAGTGCTCGCCGACGAAGCCGATGATCGGCGAGCCGAGCGGGGTGCCGCCCATCACGATCGTCATGTAGAGGGCCATCACGCGTCCGCGCAGCTCGGGGGCCGCACTGAGCTGGATGGTGGCGTTGGCGGAGTTGAGCATCGTGATGGTGCAGAAGCCGATCACCGGGGCGAACAGCGCGAAGGCCGTGAACGTCGGCAGCGTGGAGGCCACGAGCAGCGCAGCACCGAAGCCGGCGCCGGCCACCAGGAGGAGCCGCAGCCGGACCGTGGTCCGCCGCGCCGCCATCAGCGCGCCGGTGAGGGACCCCACGGCCAGCGCCGACCCGAGCACGCCGAACTCCCCCGCGCCCTTGCCGAAGACCTGGGTGGCCATCAGCGCCGAGGTGATCATGAAGTTCATGCCGAAGGTGCCGGCGAAGAAGACCAGCACCAGGATCATCACCATCCGGGGTTGGCTGCGCACGTAGCGGACCCCCTCGAGCAGCGCCCCGGGTCGGCGTCCGGTCGGTCGGGACGG
Organism: Sphingomonas paucimobilis; assembly: GCA_943371595.1. Taxonomy (GTDB): domain Bacteria; phylum Actinomycetota; class Actinomycetes; order Propionibacteriales; family Nocardioidaceae; genus Nocardioides. The sequence goes on along the minus strand of CALRVO020000298.1, from coordinate 3,006 downwards.
GTGGAGCTGGGCGAGGTCCATCCGCTCGAGCTGGGCGATGATCGCGAGGTAGCTCACGGCGTTGATCAGGATCACCCAGCCGGTGGCGCGGGTGCCGTCACCGAGGGCGTGGATCATCAGACCGGCCAGGGCCGGGCCCAGGATGCGGGCGAGGTTGAAGCTGGCGGAGTTGAGGCCGACCGCGTTGGTCAGGTCGTCGGGCCCGACCATCTCGGAGACGAACGACTGGCGGGCGGGGGCGTCGAAGGCCGAGCCGATGCCGAAGACGAACGCGATCACGTAGACCTGCCAGGTCTCGGCGACCCCGGTCACCGCGAGCAGGCCCAGCAGGAGGCTGGCCACGCCCATCGCGCCCTGGGTGACCTGCAGCAACCGCCGCTTGGGGAAGCGGTCGGCGATCACTCCGGCGTAGGGCGAGAGCAGCAGGACCGGCAGGAACTGCAGTCCGGTGGTGATGCCGAGGGCGGTGCCGCCCCCACCGAGGGTGAGGACGAGCCAGTCCTGGGCGACGCGCTGCATCCAGGTGCCGGTGTTGGAGACGAGGGTGCCGGCGACGTACAGGCGGTAGTTGTGGTTGCGCAGGGCTCGGAAGGTGGGACTCATTCGGCGTTGGCCAGTCTCTCCAGGATCGGGGCCGCCTGTCGCAGGACGGCGCGTTCGTCAGGGGTCAGGTCGCGCAACCGCCGGGCCAGCCACTCGTCGCGGCGGCGGCGGTCGGCGAGCAGGGTCTGCCGCCCGAGGTCGGTCAGCACGACCACGACCTGGCGGCCGTCGGTCTCGTGGCGGCGACGCTGGACGTAGCCGTCGGCCTCGAGGCAGGTCACGGTGCGGGTCATGCTGGGCGGCTGGACGCGCTCGCGCGCGGCGAGGTCACCCACGCTGAGGTCGCCGTGGCGGTAGAGGCCGGCGAGCACGGCCATCGCGTTGAGGCTGAGCTCGTTGTCGGGGTGGCGCTCGCCGGCCAGGCGGCGACGCAGGCGCATCACCGACATCCGCAGCTCGGACGCGAGCCCCGGATCGGTGCGGGAGGCCTTCTCGACGGTGGGCATGTCGTTAGCATAACTCATTACCCTTGCTAAGGATTCCTCCGAACGGGTCTTCCCGACCCGACCGGCGACGGGCGGCCGCCGGTCAGGTCGGTCGGGGTCAGGTGAGGAGATCGGTGATCGGGTTGATCGCGAAGTAGGCAACGAAGAGCGCCGCCACGGCCCACATCAGCGGGCGCACCTCGCCCGTCTTGCCGAGGACGACCTTGATGACGACGTAGGCCAGGAAGCCCGCGCCGATGCCGACCGAGATCGAGTAGGTGAAGGGCATGAGCACGATCGTGAGGAACGCCGGGAGGGCGATCTCGAGGTCGGACCAGTCGATCTCGGCGACCTGCTGCATCATCAGGAACCCGACGAGCACCAGGGCGGGCACCGCGGCCTCCGACGGCACCATCGCGACCAGGGGCGCGAGCACGATCGTCAGGAGGAAGCAGAGGCCGGTGACGACCGAGGCGAGGCCGGTCCGCGCCCCCTCCCCCACGCCCGAGGCCGACTCGATGTAGGAGGTGTTGGACGAGACACCGCCCAGCCCACCGCCGACGGCGGCCAGCGAGTCGACGACCAGGATCCTCTCGGTGCCGGGCGGCACGCCGTCCTCGTCGAGGAGACCGGCCTCGGCACCGACCGCGGTCATCGTGCCCATGGTGTCGAAGAAGTCGGCGAGCAGGAGGGTGAAGACGAGGAGCAGGACGACCACGACCCCGGCCCGCTCGAAGCCGCCGAGGAGGTCGACCTGGCCGAGGGTCCCGAAGTCGGGGGCGTCGAAGGAGTCGGGCAGTCGGGGCACGGTGAGCGCCCAGCCCGTGGGGCTGTCCTTCCCGGAGCCCAGGTAGCCGATCTCCTCCACCATGATCGCCAGGATGGTGGTCAGGACGATCGAGATGAGGATGGCGCCCGGGACCTGGCGCACCCAGAGGGCGAGCAGCAGCACGAGGCCGACCACGAAGACGAGCACGGGCCAGCCCGCGAGCTGGCCGGTCTGGCCCAGCTGGACCGGCACGGTCGTCTGGGCGACGTCGGGGATCCGCCGGACGAACCCGGCGTCGACGAAGCCGATCAGCGCGATGAAGAGGCCGATCCCGACTGAGATCGCCACCTTGAGCTGACGGGGCACGGCGTGGAAGACGGCCTGGCGGAACCCGGTCAGCACCAGCACGAGGATCACCACGCCCTCGATCACGACCAGGCCCATCGCATCGGCCCAGGTCATCTGCGAGGCGACCGCGACGGCCAGGAACGCGTTGAGGCCCAGGCCGGTGGCCAGCGCGAGCGGGAAGTTGGCCACGGTTCCCATGGCGATGGTCAGGACGCCGGCGACCAGGGCGGTGCCGGCGGCGACGGCCGCGGGGTTGGGACCGGCGCCTGGCGCGGCGCCGAGGAAGTTGCCGTCGGCGTCCGGCACGTAGCCGAGGATCAACGGGTTGAGCACCACGATGTAAGCCATCGTGAAGAAGGTGACCAGGCCACCGCGCACCTCGCGGCCGAGGGTGGAGCCGCGCTCACTGATCTTGAAGTAGGTATCGACCGAGGACATGGCTCAACCCTGGCAGCAGCCGTCCGGGCCGCGCATGCCTGCCCCGACCGGCGTATGTTGAGAGCGTGGAGCTCCGCGACGACCAACCGATGCAGCACGAGTTCAGGAACAAGACCTACGTGCTGGCCGACGTCGAGCCCCTCGACGTCGACGGCGTCCGCACGGTCGAGGTCGGGACCGGGATCTTCTTCCTGGCCTTCCTCGGCCTGCTGCCCTTCTACGGGCGGCTGCGCGAGGACGGCCACACCTGGTGGCTGTGGATGTGCCTGGCCGGGATGGGCCTCGGGCTGTTCGGCCTCGAGTACTGCCGGCGCCGCCGCCGGGCCCGCCAGGAGCGCGACGACGACCTCACGCCTGGCTGACCGCGCCGCCGTACCGCGCGTGGCCGCGGCACGCATGAGGTCGCGGGTAGACCTCGGGTCG
>CALRVO020000297.1:0-5468 GCA_943371595.1 Sphingomonas paucimobilis | reverse complement strand
GGGGCCAGGGGATCTGCGGCCACTCGCCGCGCGGCACGGGCATCACGGCCCGGTCGAGCAGGCGTCGGCAGCGACGCGAGAACGTGTCGATCTCGAGGTCGGTGAGGTGGTCGGCGAGCGTGGTGCCGAGGTCGCCGGCCAGGGCGCTGAGCACCCTCTCGATCCCGGCGACGTGCTCGTCGTCGAGGGCGTAGCCGTGCCAGCCCCACAGCACCGTGCGGAGCTTGGGCTCGTGGTGGAAGGTGAGGCCGTGGTCGACGCCGTAGCGGTGCCCGTCGGTCATCTCCAGGACGTGGCCGCCCTTGCGGTCGGCGTTGTTGGTGATCACGTCGAAGACGGCCATCCGGCGCAGCGGTGCGGAGTCCTCGTGCACGAGCGTCACGTCGCGGTCGTGGTCGTCGAGACCCTCGAAGACCGCCAACATCCCCTCGGGGACGGTGCCCGAGCGGATCAGGGTCACGGCCTCCTGGTCGGCGTCGGGCTCCTGCCACTCCTGGATCATCCCGGGGCCGTGCGGGCCCTCGCCGAGCCAGGTGCGGGGCACCACGTCCCAGCCGATCGCCTGCGACACGGCGTACGCCGCGACCTCGCGGTCGGCGAGGGTGCCGTCGGGGAAGTCCCACAGCGGCCGCTCACCGCGCACCGGCTTGTACACGACCTTGACCCCGTCGAGCTCACCCAGGAACGTCGCGTTGGACGCAGGCATGATCCGCCCGCGTAGCTCCAGCTCTGCCACCCCGCCGCCGACCTCAGGACGCCTGCGGGTCGCGACGCCGGAACCCGTTGGCCCGCACGCAGAGGTGGCCGTCGGGATCGATCGGGTTGCCGCAGAACGGACAGCTCGGGCGACCTGCCTCGAGGACCTGCTCGGTGCGCTGCACGAACGAGCGGGCGGCGGCCGGGGTGATGCGGACCAGGAACAGCTCCTCGGGCTCGGGCTCCTCGAAGTCCTCGTCGACCTGGTCGGGGGCCACGACGGCCGCCTCGGTGAAGGGGAAGACCTCGATGACCACCCGCTCGTCGGCGGGGTCCCACGACAGCGTCATGGTGCCGGCGCGGAACTCCTCCTCGATCGGCTGCTCCAGCGGCGCGCTGTCCTCGAGCCCGATCGGCGCGACCGCCGGGACGACGGACGAGGTCTGGGTCGACATCACCTCGTCGAGCAGCTCGTCGATGCGCTCGGCGAGCGCGGCGACCTGCTGCTTCTCGAGCGAGACCGACGTGACGCGGCCCCCGGTGCGGGCCTGGAGGAAGAAGGTGCGTGCTCCGGGTTCACCGACGGTGCCGGCGACGAAGCGTTCCGGAGGGTCGAAGGCGTGGATGATCGGCATGGCTCTCCTAGCCTAGGGGCGGGCCGTCGGGCCCGCGCCACCCCCGACGGGGGCATCGTCGGCAGCGGTCGTGCTACGACGTCCTCGCGTCTTCCTCGGTGGCGGCGGGACGAGCCAGGACAGGTCGCCGGCGTGGGTGTTGGTGGCCAGCACGTAGGGCCGGGTCCCGGTGTAGCGGATGATCGAGACCGACGCCGGGTCGACGTTGATCCGCTGGAACAGGTCGAGGTGCATGCCGAGGGCGTCGGCCAGCACCGACTTGATGATGTCGCCGTGGCTGACGGCGACCCACACGGCGCCGGCCCCGTGCTCGGCCTCGACGGCCGCGTCGTGACGCCGTACGGCGGCCACCGAGCGCGCCTGCATCATCGACATCGCCTCGCCGCCGGGGAAGACCGCCGCGGACGGCTGCGCCTGCACCGTCTTCCACAGGGCCTCCTTGGCGAGCTCGCGCAGGGGGCGGCCCTGCCACTCGCCGTAGTCGCACTCGCTGATGCCCTTGTCGGTGGTCACCTTGGGTGCGCTCTCGCGGGCGGCGACCAGCGCCTTGGCGGTCTGCCGGCAACGCTCCAGCGGGCTGCTCACGATCGCCGCCAGCGGCACGACCGCCAGCCGCTCCCCCGTGCGCTGAGCCTGGGTGGTGCCGACGTCGTCGAGGCGGACGCCCGGGAGGCGCCCGGCCAGGGTGCCCGACGCGTTGGCCGTCGTCCGGCCGTGGCGGACGAGGATCACGGTTGCCATGGATCGGACTCTAGAGGCACTACCGTGACGCCCGTGATCGTGGACAGCGCCGTGTACAAGGGCGGGGCCCGGATAGCGCTCGACTGCCACGTCCACGACTACGAGACGCTACGCTCGGCCGCCGCCGAGCGCGACGGGTTCGTGTGGGTGGGGCTCTACCAGCCCAGCCAGATGGAGCTCACCGAGATCGCCACGGCGTTCGGGCTGCACCGGCTCGCCGTCGAGGACGCCTTCAAGGCCCACCAGCGGCCCAAGCTGGAGCTCTTCGACGACAGCCTGTTCCTCGTCCTCAAGACCCTCTGGTACGTCGACGAGGACGACGCGGTCGAGACCGGTGAGATCAACATGTTCGTCGGCCACGACTTCGTCATCACCGTCCGGCACGGCCGGGGCTCGCAGCTGCAGGACGCCCGGAAGTTCCTCGAGGGGTCCGAGGAGGTGCTGACCCACGGCCCGTCGGCCGTCGTCTACGCCGTGTGCGACACGGTCGTCGACGCCTACCTCGACGTGGTGGAGTCGCTGCAGGTCGACGTCGACGAGGTCGAGGAGTCGGTGTTCTCCAACGAGCGCACCAAGGACTCGGCCCGCATCTACACGCTCAAGCGCGAGATCGCCGAGGTACGCCGGGCCGTGCTGCCGCTGCGCGAGCCGATGCGGCGCTTCGCCTCGGGCCTGGTGCCCGGTGTCGATGCGCAGGCCGCACCGTTCTACCGCGACGTCGTCGACCACCTCACGCAGGCCGCCGAGATCGTCGACACCCTCGAGACCCTGCTCTCCAGTGCCTTCGACGCCCACCTCGCCGCCATCTCGGTGCAGCAGAACGACGACATGCGCAAGATCTCGGCCGGTGCCGCGATCGTCGTGGTCCCCACGCTCATCGCCGGGGTCTACGGCATGAACTTCGAGCACATGCCCGAGCTGTCCTGGCACTACGGCTACGGGTTCGCGCTGCTGCTGATGTTCGGCAGCTCGGGGCTGCTGTTCTGGTTCTTCAAGCGGTCGGGGTGGCTGTAGGTCGTCCTGGCCTCAGGCCGTGAGCACGCCGGTGCCGAGCAGCACCAACGTCGCCGTGCCGAGGGCGATGCGGTAGATGACGAACGGCGTGTAGGACCGGGTCGAGACGTAGCGCAGCAGCCAGGCGATCGCGGCGTACCCGACGACGAAGGAGACCACCGTTCCGACGATGGTCGGTCCCCAGCCGTAGGGGTTGTCGCCGCCGGGGATCTCCTTGAGCTGGAAGAGCCCGGCCCCGACCACGGCCGGGATCGCGAGCAGGAAGGCGTAGCGGGTGGCCGCCTCGCGGTTGTAGCCCAGCGCACGACCCATCGACAGGGTCGCACCGGACCGGGACACTCCCGGAACGAGCGCCAGGGCCTGCGCGCCGCCCATCAGGATCGCGTCGCGCAGGGTGATCTGCTTGATCTCCTTGTCGGTGCGACCCAGGCGGTCGGCGACGCCGAGCACGACGCCCATCACGATCAGGAGGACGGCGATGACCCAGAGGTTGCGGAAGTCGCTCTCGATGACGTCCTTGAGCAGGATGCCGAGCACCACGATGGGCACCGAGCCCACGATGATGAACCAGCCCATCCGCGCGTCGAGGTGGCCCCGCAGCTCGGGCTTGACCAGGGAGCGCAGCCACATCGAGGCGATCCGCACGATGTCCTTGCGGAAGTAGATGAGCACGGCGAGCTCGGTGCCGATCTGGACCACCGCGGTGAACGCCGCGCCGGGATCCCCCCAGCCGAAGAGGTCGGGGAAGATCCGGAGGTGGGCGCTGCTGGAGATCGGGAGGAACTCCGTCAGACCTTGGATGATGCCGAGCACGACCGCCTGCAGCACGTCCGTCACGAGGCGCAACGCTAGGGCACCGACCCGCGTGCCCCCGCATCCACGCCGCGCCCGGTCGTCTAGGTTTTCGCACATGCAGCAGCGACGCCTGGGCAGTACCGGTCTCCACGTGTCGCGCCTGGGTCTCGGCACCATGACGTGGGGCCGAGACACCGACGAGCACGAGGCCCGCGACCAGCTCATCGCCTTCGCCGAGGCCGGCGGCACGCTGGTCGACACCGCTGCCGGCTACACCGACGGCGACTCCGAGCGCCTCATCGGCACCCTCATCGGCGACGTCGTGGCCCGCGACGAGGTCGTGCTGGCCACCAAGGCCGGCATCTCCCGCCGCGGCGGTGAGCGCGTCACCGACACCTCGCGCGGCAACCTGCTCCCCACGCTCGACGCGTCGCTGCGCCGACTGGGCGTCGACCACGTCGACCTGTGGCAGGTCCACGTCTGGTCCGACCGCACCCCGCTCGAGGAGACCCTGACCGCGCTCGACGTGGCGGTGTCCTCGGGCCGCGCCTCCTACGTCGGCATCTCCAACTACGCCGGCTGGCAGACCGCCCAGGCCGCGACGTGGCAGGCCGCCGTGTCGGGGCGGGCCACGCTGGCCTCGACCCAGGTCGAGTACTCCCTGCTCAACCGAGCCGTCGAGCGCGAGGTGCTGCCCGCGTGCGACGCCCTGGGGCTGGGGGTCCTGCCCTGGTCGCCGCTGGGCCGCGGGGTCCTGACCGGCAAGTACCGCGGCGGCACGCCCAGCGACTCGCGGGGCGCGTCGCGCGTCTTCGCGGGGTTCGTCGGCGCCTACCTCGACGACGAGAGCGCCCGGGTCGTCGAGGCCGTGGTCCGCGCGTCCGAGGGGCTGGGGTGGACCCCCCTCGAGGTCGCCCTGGTCTGGGTGCGCGACCGCCCCGGGGTCACCGCACCGATCGTCGGGGCGCGGACCGCGCACCAGTTGCGCGGCTCGCTCGACCTCGACGACAAGCAGCTGCCGCCCGAGCTCGTCGCCGCGCTCGACGACGTCTCCAGCGGATCGACCGGATCTAGAGGAGCCCCCTGATGCCCCGTCAGGACCGCCGTGCGCCCCGGCCGGGCGTGGAGTGGGAGTTCGACAAGGTCTCGTTCTCGCGGGAGTTCCCGCGGGGCGTGGTCACCAAGCTGCTCGTCGAGCGCGCCGAGCACGGCGGTTGGGAGCTCGACCGCGTGCGCATCGGCAACGACGGCGTACGACGGGTGATCCTGCGCCGCAAGATCATCCGCGCCGTCCGCACGGCCTGAGACCACCGCCCTTCGCGGATCGGTGGGGCGGAGCCGGTGGCTCAGAGGTCGCCCAGGAACCGGTCGAAGACCCGGGCGCCGAACTGCAGCGCGTCGACGGGCACCCGCTCGTCGACGCCGTGGAACAGCGCGGTGAAGTCGAGGTCGGCCGGCAGCCGCAACGGCGCGAACCCGTAGGAGCGCAGGCCGAGCTTGCGGAAGTGCTTGGCGTCGGTGCCGCCGCTCATCGTGTACGGCGCCACGATCCCCTCGGGGTCCTCGGCCAGGATCGAGCGCGTCATC
>CALRVO020000296.1:0-5481 GCA_943371595.1 Sphingomonas paucimobilis | reverse complement strand
GCACACCGACGCGGTGCAGGCCCTCGGGTCGGTGCCGCTCGGCTTCGCCGCCTCGGGCGTCGACGCGATGACGATCACCGGTCACAAGGTCGGCGGGCCGTTCGGCGTCGGCGCGCTCGTCGTACGACGCGACCTCGGCCTGACCCCGTTGCTGCACGGCGGTGGCCAGGAGCGCGACGTGCGCAGCGGCACCCTCGACACCCCCGCCATCGCCGGGTTCGCGGCGGCCGTCGAGATGGCGGTCAAGCGCCAGTCCGAGCACGCCACGCACGTCGCCGCCCTGCGTGACGACCTCGTGCGGCGGGTCCTGGCGGTGGTGCCCGAGGCCCACCTGCACGGCGACCCCGTCGACCGGCTCCCCGGCAACGCCCACATCGGCTTCCCCGGCTGCGAGGGCGACTCGCTGCTGATGCTGCTCGACGCCCGCGGCATCGAGTGCTCGACCGGCTCGGCCTGCTCGGCCGGCGTCGCCCAGCCCTCCCACGTGCTGCTGGCCATGGGCTGCGCCCCCGAGGCCGCCCGGCACTCGCTGCGCTTCTCCTTCGGCCACACCTCGACGCAGGCCGACGTCGACGCCGTCGTCGAGGCGATCGTGCCGGTCGTCGAGCGCGCCCGGGCGGCCAGGCGGTCATGAGGGTGGTCCCTGAGGTGGGCGCCCCCGGCCCGGAGGGCCCCCACGGCGCCCCTCGAAGGGTCCTCGCTGCCATGTCCGGCGGCGTCGACTCCGCGGTGGCTGCAGCCCGCGCCGTCGACGCCGGCCACGACGTCACCGGCATCCACCTGGCGCTGTCGCGCAACCCCGCGTCGTACCGGTCGGGCGCTCGTGGCTGCTGCACGATCGAGGACAGCAACGACGCGCGTCGTGCCGCCGACGTCATCGGCATCCCGTTCTACGTCTGGGACCTGTCCGAGCAGTTCCACGACGACGTCGTCGAGGACTTCATGGACGAGTACGCCGCCGGGCGCACCCCCAACCCCTGCCTGCGCTGCAACGAGAAGATCAAGTTCGCCGCCGTGCTCGAGCGCGGTCTGGCGCTGGGCTACGACGCCGTCGCGACCGGTCACTACGCCCAGCTCACCACCGGCCCCGACGGGCTCGTCGAGATGCACCGGGCGGTCGACGACGGCAAGGACCAGTCCTACGTGCTCGGCGTCCTCGACCAGCGCCAGCTGGCCCACTCGCTCTTCCCGCTCGGCGGCTCGACCAAGACCGACGTGCGCGCCGAGGCCGCACGCCGCGGGCTGCTGGTGGCCGACAAGCCCGACAGCCACGACATCTGCTTCGTCGCCGACGGCGACACCGCCGGCTGGCTGCGCGACAAGCTCGGTGACCGGGCGCCCAACCAGGGCGGGCCGATCGTCGACGGCGAGACCGGTGACGAGCTCGGTCGCCACGACGGCACCTACGGCTTCACGATCGGTCAGCGCAAGGGCCTGCGGATCGGGCGTCCGGCGCCCGACGGCAAGCCACGTTTCGTGCTCGACATCGAGCCGGTCTCCGGGACCGTGACGGTCGGGCCCCGCGAGCGTCTCGCCGTACGCCGCCTCAGCGGCATCAAGCCGCGCTGGTGCGGCAGCGTGCCGACGCGGCTGCACGGCACGGTCCAGCTGCGCGCCCACGGCGGCGAGCTGCCCGCCACCGTCGTCGTCGGCGCGCAGGGCGACGTCGACATCGAGCTGCACGAGCCGGCCTACGGCATCGCGCCCGGGCAGGCCGCGGTCGTCTACGACGGCACCCGCGTCGTCGGGTCCGCGACGATCGCGGCGACGGGCGCCTGATGGTCCTGGCCACCGGCGTCGGCTCGATGCCCGGCGACGACCTCGCCGACGCCCAGAAGCGGGTGCTCGACGAGCTCGGCGAGGGGATGCCCCACCTGGTCGAGCTGCCGGGGCGCGGCATCCACTCCGGCATGGTCGGACGGGCGCTGGCCCTGGTCGGGGCGATCGGCGTCGACCTGCAGCCCGCGGGCTGGCGCCTGACCGACGCCGCCGGGGTCGACCACCGGCGCGCGGTGAGTCGGCTGGCGCAGGACCTCGACGTGCTCGAGGAGCTGGCCCAGGGCTACACAGGGGCGTTCAAGGTGCAGGTCGCCGGCCCGTGGACCCTCGCCGCCACCGTCGAGAAGCCCCGCGGCGACAAGGTCGTCAGCGACCACGGCGCCCGCCGCGACCTGGCCCAGGCGCTCGCCGAGGGCGTGCGCGACCACGTGCGCGACGTCCGCCGCCGGGTCGGCGGCTCCGACCCGCTGGTCGTGCAGGTCGACGAGCCCGCGCTGGCCGCGGTGGCCGGGGGAGGGGTGCGCACGGCGTCCGGCTTCGGTCGCCACCGCGTCGTCCACCCGCCCGAGATCACCGAGCACCTCGGCTGGGTGCTCGAGGCGATCAGCGCCGAGGGCGCCGTCGCGTGGGTTCACTCCTGCGCGCCCGAGACCCCGCTCGACCTGCTGCGCCGGGCCGGTGCCCGCGGGCTCGTCGTCGACCTGTCCGTCGTCGACGCCGGCGGCCAGGAGGTGCTGGCCACCGCCCTGGAGGCCGGCGAGACCGTCGTGCTCGGCGTCGTGCCGTCGCTCGACCCCGACCGGCCCGGCGACGTCACCGACTCCGCGGTGACCGACCGGGTCGTCCGCTGGCTCGACACCGTCGGCCTCGACCCTGAGGTCGTCGGCCCCCTGCTCGGGCTGTCCCCGGCCTGTGGGCTGGCCGGCGCGTCGTACGACTGGGCCCGTCGGGCGCTGGTGCTGACCCGCCAGGGCGCCGGTCACCTGCCGCGATAGTCCCGGACGAAAGGCCCCTCGGCCGACGACGGGCCGGGGCTTTTCGTAGGGGACTACCGGCCGGGACGACCAACGGCCGGCCACCACCCGCGAGCGGGAGGTGACCGGCCGTCGTACGCCGGGCAGGTGGGAGGTCAGCCGACGTGCACGCCCTCGGGGCCGTCGGTGGCCATCTCGGCGTGCTTGACGCGCAGCTGGGTGAAGATGACCAGCGACGCGGCGAGCATCATGAACGCGCCGACCAGGAACGCGGCGGTCGCGCCGTCGGTGAAGGTCGCCTGGAAGATGGCACCGTCGAGGAACGTCATGTCGGTGCCGGGGATCGCGACGTTGGCCTGGTCGCCCAGGCCCTGGGCCAGCGGACCGGCCACCTCGTCGGTGCGGCTGTTGACGGCCGAGAGCGCGACCGTGCCGAGCAGGGCCAGGCCCAGTGCGCCACCGACCTGCTGCATGGTGTTGAGCACGCCCGAGCCGATGCCGGAGTCCTCGGTGCGCAGGTGGTGCACCGCGGTCAGGGTGAGCGGCACGAAGGTCATGCCCATGCCGAACGACATCAGCACGATGAACGGGAAGATGTGGGCCCAGTAGTTGACGTCGGCGCCGACGACGTCGCCGTTGCCGAGGGCCTGCAGGACCTGTGCGGGGGCGCTGTCGACGTCGATGGTCGAGAAGGCGAACAGCGAGATCGCGGCGAGCAGCGTGCCGACGCCGGAGATCCAGCGCGGGTCGACCCGGCTGACCAGGTTGGACGACAGGCCGGCGCCCAGGACGATGCCGAACGAGAACGGCAGGAACGCGAAGCCGGCGCGCAGCGAGGAGTAGCCCATGACCTGCTGGATGAACAGGCTCAGGAAGTAGAACATCGCGAACATCGCGGCCGGGGCCAGCATCATCGCGGCGAAGCTGGTCGCGCGGGTGCGGTTCTGGAAGATCCGGATCGGCAGGAGCGGGTGCGTGACGCGCGACTCGATCACGGCGAAGGCGACCAGGAGCGCGACACCGGCGACGAGCGCGGCGATGGTGCCGGGGTCGCCCCAGCCGTACTGCTCCTCACCGGCGCGGGTCAGGCCGTAGACCAGGCCGAGCAGGCCGAGGGTGCCGGTGATGGCGCCGGGGATGTCGAGCTCGCCGGGGTGCGACTCCGACTCGCGCAGGAAGCGCGGGGCGAGCAGTGCGGCGATGATGCCGATCGGGACGTTGATGAGGAAGGTCAGGCGCCAGCCGCTGAGCTCGAGGCCGAAGAAGGAGTCGAGGCCGGTCAGCCAGCCGCCGAGGATCAGGCCGACGGCCGCGCCGGCACCGGACATGGCGGCGTAGACCGCGAAGGCACGGTTGCGCGCGGGTCCGGCCGGGAACGTCGTGGTGATCAGCGCGAGTGCCGCCGGGCCGGCCATGGCCGCGCCCAGACCCTGCAGGGCGCGCGAGCCGAGCAGCATGGCCTCGTTCTGCGCGAGACCGCCGATGGCCGAGGCCACGGCGAAGACGACGAGGCCGAGGATGAAGAGCCGGCGGCGTCCGTAGAGGTCGCCGAGGCGGCCGCCGAGGAGCAGCAGTCCACCGAACGCCAGGGCGTAGCCGGTGACGATCCAGGTGAGGTTGGCGCCGGAGATGTCGAGGTCGGAGCCGATGTAGGGGAGCGCGATGTTGGTGATGGTGCCGTCGAGCACCACCATCAGCTGGGCGATCGAGATCAGCACGAGCGCCCACCCGAGGTGGAGGTCCTTGCCGTCGGCGACAGCCTCGTCCGGGGCGACGGCCTCGGACTTGGAGAGGTCGGTCATGAGTCTTCCTTCGTGTGCGGGTGGGAGTGATCGGGCCCGGCGGCGACGGCGGGCAGGATGATCTGGTCGAGGACGCGGGTGATGAAGTCGGTGTCGGGCGGCGCGCCGAGCATGAAGTGGCGGTGCAGGACGATGCCGGGCAGCGCCGGGGCCAGCAGGTCGATGTCGACGTGCGCGGGGATCTCGCCGCGGGCCTTGGCCCGCGCGAAGATCTCGTGGGTGGCCGCGACCTTGGGGCCGATGAAGTCGCGTCGGAAGAGCTCGGCGAACTCCTCGTCGCGGCTGATGGCGGTGATGACGCTGCCGAGGATGGCGGTCTGGCGCTGGTCGGTCAGCCCGCCCATGCCGCAGTAGGCGCCGAGGAGGTCGCCGCGCAGGGTGCCGGTGTCGGGCCGTGCCGGCGCCTCCTTCTGCGAGATCAGCGCGTCGATGACCAGCAGGGCCTTGGAGCTCCACCGGCGGTAGAGCGTCGCCTTGGACGCGCGCGCCGCGGCGGCGACCGCGTCCATGGTGAGCCGGTCGTAGCCGACGTCGGCGAGGACGTCGAGCGCGGCCTCGAGGATCTCCTGCTCGCGGTCGCCCTCGACGCGGGGTCGGGAGACGGCCTCGGAGGCCGACGTGCCGACGCTGGGAGTCATGTGTGTCCTTCGTCACTCGATGGAACGGAACCGTTTCGTTCCATCAAGAGAGTACGGATCCGTTTCATTCCCGGTCAAACGACATTCGGGTGAACGACCTGCGTGCGGGGCTCAGGACAGGAGGGTCAGGCAGCCCTCGGTGGCGACGGCGTTCCACTGCGGCACCCGGCGGAACATGTAGTGCCCGACCCGGCCCATGTCGCGGAACGACACGTCGGCGCCGGCCGCCTCGGCGCGGCGCAGGAAGGCCCGGGTCTGCCGGGCCGAGGTGATCTTGTCGGTCCGGCC
>CALRVO020000295.1:0-5483 GCA_943371595.1 Sphingomonas paucimobilis | reverse complement strand
GGCGTCGCCGGTGGCCTGCCACATCCGCAGCTCGGTGGCGTTGTGGAGGGTGTCGACGACGGCGACCGACAGGGCCGCGCGCTGCTCGACGGCGTCGCACTCGGCGCGCGAGGTGCCGCGACGCGCCAGCAGATAGGACGCACCGCCGGCGGCCACGCACGTGAGACCGACGGTCGCCCCGGCGGCCGGCAGCAGCAGCGTGGCCACGACGGTCGCGAGCGCTCCGACGGCGACACCGGTGCGCACCGGGAGCCGCACCCGCAGCTCCTGGTCGACGACGCTGTCGACGTCGTCGACGATCGAGGTCAGCAGGTCGCCGCGACGTCGGCCGAGCCGGGCCGGGGTCAGCGGGACGATCGCCCGGTAGACCTGCACCCGCCGGACCGCGAGCAGCCGTAAGGCCTCGTCGTGCGACCGCAGGCGCTCGGCGTAGCGCAGCACGGGCCGGGCCAGGCCGAAGGCCCGCACGGCCACGATGGCCACCAGCAGCGTCAGCACGGCGGGGCGGGAGGAGGCCTGCACGATCAGCCAGCCGGCCGTGGCGGTCAGGGCGACGCCGGCGGCCGAGGCCAGGGAGCCGAGCACGGTGCTCAGCACGAACCTCGGCCGCGGCCCGGGACCGTGCGTGGGAGCCGGCGTCGCGGGTGCTGCCGGCGAGGGTGGGGGCGTGGGCGGGGGCTTCGCCGGAGCCGCGGCGAGCTCGACCCGCGGCCGGGGCACGCGCGGGGGAGTGGAGAGGACGACCTCGTGGTCACCGAGGGCGACGATGGCCGGGCGGTGGGCGACGACCACCACACCGCTGACTGCCCCGAGCTCGACGATCGTGTCGGCGATGACCTGCTCGGTCAGTGCGTCGAGGTGGGCGGTCGGCTCGTCGAGCAGGACCCAGGGCCGTCGGGCGAGCACGACCCGGGCCAGGGCGAGCCTGGCCCGCTCACCGGCCGACAGGGTGGCACCGTCCTCGCCGAGCGGGCAGGCGAGCCCGCCGCGCAGGCCGCGGACGCGCTCCTCGAGGGCGACGCCGCGCAGGGCCTGCCAGAGCGCGTCGTCGGTGGCCTCGGGTGCGGCCAGGCGCAGGTTGTCGGCGATGGTGCCCTCGACGAAGAGCGGCCGCTGAGGCAGCCAGGCCACCTGGGCCTGCCAGGCGGGGCCCCCGACCTCGATGCCGCCGGCGAGCACGGTGCCCGAGGTGGGCGGCAGCAGCCCGGCCAGGGTGGCCAGCAACGTCGACTTGCCGCACCCCGAGGGTCCGGTGACGACGGTGACCCCTCGGGGCGCGAAGGCCGCGCTCAGGTGCTGGAGCGCGGGGGTGGTCCGGCCGGGGTGGATGACGGTGAGGTCGCAGACGACCAGCGGCTCGCCGGCGGGTGCGGCCGCGCCGCGGGCCGGGGCGTCGGCCCCGACCAGGGCGTCGGCCTGCTCGAAGGTCGCCACGCCCTCGGCGGCGGCGTGGAACTCCGCGCCGACCCGGCGCAGCGGCCAGTAGGCCTCGGGCGCGAGCAGGAGCACCACGAGGGCGGTGTGCAGCCCGAGGTGGCCCGAGGCCAGTCGTACGCCGACCGTGACGGCGACCAGGGCGACCGACAGGGTGGCCACCAGCTCCAGCACCGCCGAGGAGGCGAACGCGGTCTGCAGGGTGCGGACGCTGGCGAGCCGGTAGCGCTCGGTGATCCGACCGATCCGCTCGGCCTGCGCCTGCGCGCGACGGTGCGCCACGAGGGTCGGCAGCCCACGCATGACGTCGAGGAAGTGCCCGGACAGCGAGGTCATCTCGGCCCACTGCGCCCGGGCGCGGTCGCGCGTGGCCAGCCCGACGAGTGCCCCGAAGAGCGGCACCAGGGGCAGCGTGGCCAGCACGATGCCCGCGCTGAGGAGGTCCTGGGTCGCGATCGCCAGCACCGTCAACGGGGGGACGACGCAGGCCAGCACGAGCGCCGGCACGTAGCGGGTCAGGTAGGGCTCGGCGGCGGCCACCCCCCGGGTGGCCAGGACCGCGGTGGCCCCGGTGGTGCCCGGGTCGGGGCGCGCGGTCGCGGCGAGGAGCAGGCGCCGGCGCAGCGACGTACCGACCACGGTGGCGGCCCGGGCGGCGAGCACGTCGCCGACCCAGGTGGTGCCCGCCCGGGACCCGAGCACGGCGACGCACGCGAGTCCCCAGGCAGCCACGTCACCGTCGCGGACGACCGCGACGACGAGCCCGGTGACCACCCAGGCCTGGGCGATCACGAGCAGGCTGGTGGCCACCCCGGCGCCGACGACACCGGTCAGCGGGCCCCGTGCCGGGGCCAGCTGCGCGCGCAGCCGTGGGTCGGAGGGCCTCACGGACCGACCGGAGTGGTCGAGCCCGCCGCCGCGGTGGAGGCCGGGATGTGGTGCGTCGAGATCCGCTTGCGGAACACCCAGTAGGTCCAGCCCTGGTAGACCAGGACGACCGGGGTGAAGATCACCGCGACGACCGTCATGATCTTGAGGGTGTACGCCGTCGCGGCGGCGTTGGTCGTGGTGAGCGTCGTGCCGTCGGCCAGGGTGGTCGGCATCACGTCGGGGAACAGGGCGAGGAAGAGCCCGCCGACGGCCAGACCGATCGCGACGAACGTGCCGAGGAAGGCCCAGCCCTCGCGCCCGGCTGCGGCCGCGGCCACGCCGGACAGCAGGGCGACCGCCGCCAGCGTGAACGCGACGGCCGACGAGACGGTGCCGGTGTCGAGCTGGGTCCAACCGAGGAACGCCACCGCGGCGAGGGCGGCGCCCAGACCCAGGCGCACGGCGAGCCCGCGGGCCCGGTGCCGGATCGGGCCGTCGGTCTTGAGGGCGATGAACATCGCGCCGTGGGTGAGGAACAGCAGCAGGGTGGTGACGCCGCCGAGCAGGGCGTAGGGGTTGAGCAGGTTGAAGAAGCCCCCGACGTACTCCATGTCGGCGTCGATGGGCACGCCGCGCAGGATGTTGGCGAAGGCGACGCCCCACAGGACGGCCGGCACCGTGGAGCCGACGATGATCGCGAGGTCCCAGCGGTCGCGCCACGCGCCGTCGTCACGCTTGGCGCGGTACTCGAACGCGACCCCGCGCACGATGAGCGCCACCAGGATCAGCAGCAGCGGTAGGTAGAACCCGCTGAAGAGGGTGGCGTACCACTCGGGGAACGCCGCGAAGGTCGCGCCGCCGGCGACGAGCAGCCACACCTCGTTGCCGTCCCACAGCGGACCGATCGTGTTGATCATGACGCGGCGCTCGGTGTCGTCGCGGGCGAGGACCGGCAGCAGCATGCCGACGCCGAAGTCGAAGCCCTCGAGCGTGAAGTAGCCGATCCAGAGCACGGCGATCAGGGTGAACCAGACGGTGGTGAGCTCCATGGTGAGGCTTCCTGGTCGAAAGGGGCGGGTCAGTACGCGAACGCGAGCGGCCGGTCGGGATCACCGGCGGCGTCGTCGTCGTCGGGCACGGGGAGCGGGTCGGCACCGCGCCGGATGTAGGTGAGCAGCAGCCGGACCTCGATGTAGGCCAGGAAGCCGTAGAGCAGGGTCAGGACCGTCAGCGACGTGACCACCTCGAAGGTGCTGACACCGGGCGAGACCGCCCGGTCGGTGGTCATCAACCCGAAGACCGCCCAGGGCTGGCGGCCGATCTCGGTGAAGATCCAGCCGAACGAGTTGGCCAGCAGCGGCAGGAAGGGCAGGGCGACCGCGGCAGCGAGCACCCGGCGCCCCGGTGCGGCCCTGGCGCCCGTGCGGGTCGCCCACAGGATCCAGGCCGCGAGCCCGGCGGCGAGCAGCCCGAGCCCGATCATCAGCCGGAACGACCAGTACGTCACCGGGATCACCGGGGTGTAGTCGCCGGCGGAGTAGTACTTCTCGCCGGGGTCCTGCCCGTAGGTCTCCTGGTACTCGGCACGCAGGTCGTTGATGCCCTCGACCTCGGCGGACGGATCGCCCGTGGCGAGGAACGACAGCAGCCCGGGCACCTTGATCGCGAACGTCTCCTCCGAGCCGTCGAGGGTGCCGAGCTGGAACAGCGAGAAGGACGCCGGGGACTCGGTCTCGTACAGGCCCTCGGCCGCCGCCATCTTCATCGGCTGGACCTCGGTCATGACCTTGCCCTGCAGGTCGCCGGTGATCGCGACACCGAGCCCGCTGACCAGCACCAGGGCGGCGCCGGTGCGCACGGCCGAGCGGTACATGCGGTGGTCGGCGGACCCGTCGGCGTGCCGGCGCATGTTCCAGAACGTCACGGCGACGACGAACGCGGCCGCGGTCATGTACGCCGACAGCAGCACGTGCGGGAACGTGACGAGCTGCACCTTGTTGAGGAGCACCGCGGCGAAGTCGTTCATCTCGGCCCGGCCGGTGTCGGGGTTGTAGCGGAACCCGACCGGGTGCTGCATCCACGAGTTGGCGGCGAGGATGAAGTAGGCCGAGAACAGCGTGCCGAGGTGGACCAGCCAGATGCAGGCCAGGTGGACCTTCTCGGGCAACCGGTCCCAGCCGAAGATCCACAGCCCCAGGAACGTCGACTCGAGGAAGAACGCGAGCAGACCCTCGATCGCCAGAGGGGCGCCGAAGACGTCACCGACGAAGCGCGAGTAGTCGCTCCAGTTCATCCCGAACTGGAACTCCTGGACGATGCCGGTGACGACGCCGATCGCGAAGTTGATCAGGAAGAGCTTGCCGAGGAACTTCGTCATGCGCAGCCACTGCGGGTTGCGGGTGCGCAGCCACGCCGTCTGGTAGCCGGCGATGATGGCGGACAGACCGATCGTGATCGGCACGAAGAGGAAGTGGTAGACGGTGATGATCCCGAACTGCCAACGGGCGATGTCGGTGGGGTCCACGAGGGCTCCTGGAGAGTCGGCCGGCGCTGCGCTCGTCTGCGCGGCGGGTCGGTCCTCACCGTAGGAAGCCGTGCGGGTGACGCGTACAGGCTCACGGCCCCTGGCCGGGGGACCTTCGTCACCGGGTCGCTGAGGAGGCGTCGGTCAGGGCCTCGGTCAGGGCGACGGTCAGGGGCGCAGCACGTCGGGCAGCGGTCGGCGCGGGCTCTGGGGCAGCTCCTCGCGGCCGATCGGCAACCAGCCGACGCGCAGCAGGAGGTGGGGTGCCGCCAGTCCGAACAACAGGTCGTCCTGGAGCGCGGACCGCGTCTCGTCGACCTCGATCACCTGGCTCAGCGGCACGACCGACAGGCCGTCGGAGACGGCACTGAGCCACAGGGCTCCGAGCGCCTCGCCGGAGGTGACCCACGAGGCGGGGTCGTCGGCGGCGCCGCACAGCACGATGACCCCGTCGGTGGTGTCCACGTCGCGCTCGCGGTCGTGCAGGCTGCCGCCGGGGAAGCGCGGTCGCCTGCTGGGGAGGTCGGGGTCGGTGCGGGGCACCACGTCGGAGGGGACGCCGTCGAAGGTGCTGCGGTCGGTCCAGTGCGCGTGCTCGGCCACCAGGGCTGCGTCGGCCGACTGAGCGGTGTGGGCCCGGGCGATCAGGTGCTCG
>CALRVO020000294.1:0-5487 GCA_943371595.1 Sphingomonas paucimobilis | reverse complement strand
ACATGTCTCTCACCCACTCCCTGACCAAGACGGTCACCAGGGCCGCGTCGGTCAAGAAGGTCACTGCCTCTCTTGCGGTGCTGGCGGTGCTTGGTCTGAGTGCCTGCACGAGCAACGAGTCCTCGGATGCCGAGACCAACCCCAACCTGTCCGGTGGCAACGCGGGTGCTGAGGCGGGGTCGAATGATGAGTCCGGTGACAAGATCGTGATCGGGTTCTCCGCGCCCGCCGCGGACCACGGGTGGATGGCCTCGATCACCGACTCCACGCGTGCGGTGGCCGAGCAGTACGACGATGTCGAGCTGCAGCTGGCCGAGGGCACCAACGACGTCAACGCCCAGATCCAGCAGGTCGAGACGTTCATCAACCAGGGTGTCGATGCGATCGTGCTGCTGCCCTTCGACGGTGAGGCGATGACCCCGGTCGCGCTGCAGGCCATGGAGGCCGGGATCCCGGTCGTCAACGTCGACCGGGAGTTCTCCGACCCCAACGCCGCACGGGTCACGGTGCTGGGTGACAACTACGGCATGGGTGTCTCGGCTGGTGAGTACGTGTGCGAGCAGGCCGGGGGCAACACCGACGCGGTGGTCGCTGAGATCCAGGGCATCGCCTCGCTGCCGCTGACCCAGGACCGCAGCCAGGGCTTCGCCGATGCGTTGAAGGAGTGTGGCCTGGACGTCGACAACCAGGTCGAGGCCGCCTTCACCCCCGAGTCCGGGACCGATGCGGCCAGCAACCTGCTGCAGGCCGCGCCCCAGATCGACTACCTGTGGAACCACGACGACGACCAGGGCGTCGGTGTCCTGGCCGCGATCGAGGAGGCCGGGCGTGACGAGTTCGTCATGATCGGCGGCGCGGGGTCCAAGCAGGTCATGGAAGCCATCAAGGCCGGCGACAGCGTCCTCAAGGCCACCGTGATCTACCCCTCGACCCAGGGCGCCGACGGTCTCAAGCTCGCCCGCCTGCTGGCCCAGGACAAGTCGGTCGACGACCTCGTCGAGGTCGAGGTCCCCCGCACCGTCCAGCTCTTCGCCCCCGTCGTCACCGCCGACAACGTCGACACCTACCTGCCCACCGCCTTCGAGTCCTGACCCGGAGGCTCGACCCCACCAGTCGTCCGGCCCGGGCAGTGCGCACACCCGCTGCCCGGGCCGGCCACCAACCCTCACCCCCGACCCCGAGGCGCCGGTGACCCACCGGTCACGGCCTCGACCACGAGCACGGCTTCACCCACCAGGTCGTCGACCTGTCTCGGGCAGTCGCCGCGGGCAACCCGCCCACCCCGTCGTTCGCCGACGCGCCGCAGGTCCAGCACGCGCTGGCTGCGGTCGAGCGAGCCCCCACAACCCCTTACCTGGCAGGAGATCACCGCATGAGCAGCGACTACACCCCCACCCCCGAGGACAAGTTCTCGTTCGGCCTGTGGACCGTGGGCTGGGAGGGCGTCGACGTGTTCGGCCCGGCCAGCCGGGCGCCGTTGGACCCGGTGGAGTCGGTGCACAAGCTCGCCGAGCTCGGCGCGGCCGCGGTCACGTTCCACGACGACGACCTGCTGCCCGACGAGTCCACCCGGCAGCAGACCCTGGACCGCTACACCAAGGCGTTGGCCGACACGGGGCTGCGCACCGAGATGGTGACGACCAACCTGTTCAGCCACCCGGTCTTCAAGGAGGGCGGCCTGACCGCCAACAACCGTGAGGTACGGCGCTACGCCACCGCCAAGGTGCTGCGCAACATCGACCTGGCCGCCGAGCTGGGGGCCGAGACGTTCGTGATGTGGGGCGGGCGCGAGGGTGCCGAGCACGGGGCGAGCAAGGACATCGGTGCCGCGCTGGGGCGGATGAAGGAGGGCCTCGACCTGGTGTGCAACTACGTGCGCGAGCAGGGCTACTCCCTCCGGTTCGCGATCGAGCCCAAGCCCAACGAGCCGCGCGGCGACATCCTGCTGCCGACGATCGGGCACGCGATCGCGCTGATCAGCGAGCTCGAGCACCCCGAGATGGTCGGGGTCAACCCCGAGGTCGGTCACGAGGAGATGGCCGGGCTCAACTTCGCCCACGGCATCGCGCAGGCGCTGTGGCACGGCAAGCTGTTCCACCTCGACCTCAACGGCCAGCACGGTCCGCGTTTCGACCAGGACCTCAGGTTCGGTGCCGGCAACCTGCGTGGCGCGTTCTGGACCGTCGACACGATGCTGGGTGCGGGCACCGACCGGGTCTACGACGGCTACGTCCACTTCGACTTCAAGCCCCCGCGCGCCGAGTCCTACGACGGGGTGTGGGAGTCGGCCCGCGGCTGCATGCGCAACTACCTGATCCTGCGTGAGCGCGTGCAGGCGTTCCGCGCCGACCCCGAGGTGCAGGCCGCCCTGGCCGCAGCCGGCGTGGGTGAGCTGGCCGAGCCGACCCTGGCCGAGGGCGAGTCGCTGGCCGACCTGCGCGACGCGTCGTACGACGTGGAGGCGCTCGCCCAGCGCAGCGTGGGGATGGAGGCCCTCGACCAGCTCGCCATGGAGCACCTGCTCGGCGCCCGCTGAGCCCGGGCGGCGGGCCAAGCCTGCCGCGACCCGAGACCGACCACACGACCGCACGACCGCACGACCAGCAGCACCGCACGACCAGGGGCCGAACGCCCGGGGACCCGCCCCGGACACCGAGAGCGCACCACCCGTTACCAACGAAGGAGTTCGTGATGGACAAGCTCATCACGCGGCTGAGGAAGGGCTCGCGCCTCGCGCTCGGCTCGACCTTGGCCACGATCGTGGCGCTGCCGCTCGGCGCCACGGTCGGCCTCGGCCTCGCCGCCTCGCCGGCACAGGCCGCGGTGTCCGAGGCGGTATCCGCCCAGGGTCAGGCCCTCACCGACAAGCCGGCCAAGCCGGGCCGGACGGACGCGGGTCAGGACCCGTCGCCGGTGTCGCCCGAGTCCGTCCCGCTCAGCCAGGCCGTCCCGTGGACGGCGGACCCGAAGGCCGCCGCCCGTCGTGACGACGCCTTCGACGCCCTGGTCTTCTCCAAGACCGCGGGCTTCCGGCACAGCAACATCGACGAGGGCGTCACCGCGATCCAGCAGCTCGGGGTCGCCAACAACTTCACGGTGACCACCACCGAGGACGGCACGGCCTTCACCGACGCCAACCTCGAGCAGTACGAGGTCGTCATCTTCCTCTCGACCACCGGTGACGTGCTGACCGAGCCCCAGCAGGCCGCGTTCGAGCGCTACATCCAGGCGGGCGGCGGCTACGCCGGCATCCACGCGGCCTCGGACACCGAGTACTCGTGGCCCTGGTACGGCAACCTGGTCGGCTCCTACTTCAACACCCACCCCAACGGCACCCCGACCGCGACCGTCAAGGTCGAGGACCCGGCACACCCCTCCACCACGGGCATCGAGCCCCGGTGGGAGCGGACCGACGAGTGGTACAACTTCCGCACCAACCCGCGCGGCAAGGTGCACGTGCTCGCGTCCCTCGACGAGACCACCTACGCCCCGGGTTCCGGCGCGATGGGTGCCGAGCACCCGATCGCCTGGTGCCAGGACTACGACGGCGGGCGCAGCTGGTACACCGGCATGGGCCACACCGAGGCGTCCTTCGTCGACGCCAAGTTCCTCGGCCACGTCCTCGGCGGCATCAAGACCGCCGCCGGCGTCATGCCCTCGGACTGCAAGGCCACGCTCCCGGCGAGCTTCGAGAAGGTCACCCTCGACGACAACACCTCCAACCCCATGGAGCTCGACATCGCCGACGACGGCCGGGTCTTCTACGTCGACCGCAACGGCGCCGTGCGGATCATCCTGCCCAACGGCTCGGTGGTCCTCGCCGGCACGATCCCGGTCTACACCGGCCAGGAGTTCGGTCTGCTGGGCATCGCCCTGGATCCCGACTTCGCGACCAACAACTGGGTCTACCTCTACTACGCCCCGACCGGCACGGCCTCGATCGACCGGGTCGCGCGCTACACGATGGCGGGCAACACGCTCCAGCCCGGCACCGCGACGACCATCCTCGACGTGCCGACGCAGCGCAACGAGTGCTGCCACGCAGGCGGGTCGATGGAGTTCGACAACGACGGCAACCTCTACCTCGCCACCGGTGACAACACCAACCCGTTCAACTCCGACGGCTACGCGCCGATCGACGAGCGCGAGGGCCGCAGCGCCTGGGACGCCCAGCGCACCTCGGCCAACACCAACTCGCTCAACGGCAAGGTCCTGAAGATCAAGCCGCTGGCCGCCGGTGGCTACGCGATCCCCGCCGGCAACCTCTTCGACGAGGCCGCCGACACCGCGCAGAAGACCCGTCCCGAGATCTACGCCATGGGCTTCCGCAACCCCTTCCGGATCGGGCTGGACGAGCAGAACAACAACATCCTCGTCGCCGACTACGGCCCGGACGCCGGCTCGGTCAGCACCACCCGTGGGCCCAACGGCCGTGTCGAGTGGAACATCCTCGACGAGCCCGGCAACTACGGCTGGCCCTACTGCGTGGGCAACAACACGCCGTACAACGACTACAACTTCGCCAGCAGCACCGCCGGTGCGCCGTTCAACTGCGCCGCCCCGGTCAACGACTCGCCCAACAACACGGGCCTGACCAACCTGCCGCCCGCCAAGGGCGCGGTCATCTGGCAGAGCAACAACGGCTCGATCACCAGCACCCCCGAGATCGGCGCCAGCGGCGCCCCGATGACCTCGGGCACCTACGCCTACGACCCCGACCTGGTCTCCGACCGCAAGTGGCCGGCGTACTTCGACCGCAAGGCCATCTGGGCCGACTGGAACAACAGCCGCCTCTTCACCGTCCAGATGAACCAGACCGGCTCCAACTACACCGACATCAACCGGTTCCTGCCGGCCCTGCCGATGGTCCGCCCGCACGCGCTGCAGTTCGGCCCCGACGGGGCGCTCTACATGATCGAGTGGGGCAGCGGGTTCAACGGCAACAACACCGACTCGGGCATCTACCGGATCGACTACGTCGAGGGCAACCGTGCGCCGATCGCGCGGACCACGACCAACCGCACCTCGGGACCCGCGCCGCTGACCGTCGACTTCGACGGCAGCACGTCGTTCGACGCCGACACCGGTGACGCCACCGGTCTCACCTTCGCCTGGGACTTCGACGGCAACGGCACGACCGACGCCACGACGCCCACCGCGTCCTACACCTACACCACGGTGGGCAACTACACCGCGCGGCTGACGGTGACCGACGAGGGCGGCCGCACCGGCACGAGCAACATCGACATCGTGGTCGGCAACTCGGCCCCGTCCGTCGAGCTCGTCCTGCCGGTCGACGGCGGGTTCTTCGAGTTCGGCGACACGCTGCGCTACGAGGTCGTGGTGAGCGACCCCGAGGACGGCACGATCGACTGCGAGCGCGTGGTCGTCCAGCCCGGTCTCGGGCACGACCAGCACTCGCACGACTACGAGCAGTACCGCGGCTGCAGCGGCACCCTGGTCCTCCCCGGTGACGCCGGGCACGTG
>CALRVO020000293.1:0-5509 GCA_943371595.1 Sphingomonas paucimobilis | reverse complement strand
AGAAGTTCATGAAGATCATCTCGCTCGCCCCGGAGGTGCTGTGATGGCCACGCCCAAGAAGACCAAGATCGACATCAAGAAGGGTGACACCGTCAAGGTGATCGCCGGCAAGGACAAGGGCGCCGAGGGCAAGGTCATCAAGGTGCTCCGCGAGGAGCAGCGCGTGATCGTCGAGGGTGTCAACCGCATCAAGCGTCACACCAAGGTCGTCAACCAGGGCGGGCGCGCGGGCAACACCGGCGGCATCATCACCACCGAGGCCCCGATCCACGTGTCCAACGTGATGCTGGTCGAGGGAGACGGGGTGACCCGCATCGGCTTCCGCCGTGAAGAGGTCACCAAGCGCCGTCCCGACGGCTCCACCTACCTGGGCACGCGCAGCGTGCGCATCTCGCGCAAGACCGGCAAGGAGATCTGAGGATGACCGAGGGAGCAGTGGCCGAGAAGGTCACCCCGCGTCTCAAGACGCGCTACCGCGAGGAGATCGTGCCGGCGATCAAGGCCGAGTTCGAGATCGCCAACATCATGCAGGTCCCCGGCCTGACCAAGATCGTGGTCAACATGGGTGTCGGCGAAGCGGCTCGCGACTCCAAGCTGATCGAGGGCGCCATCCGCGACCTCACCGCGATCACCGGCCAGAAGCCGGCCGTGACCAAGGCCCGCAAGTCGATCGCCCAGTTCAAGCTGCGTGAGGGCATGCCGATCGGTTGCCACGTCACCCTGCGCGGCGACCGCATGTGGGAGTTCCTCGACCGCCTGCTGTCGCTCGCCCTGCCCCGCATCCGCGACTTCCGCGGTCTCAACCCGGGCCAGTTCGACGGCAACGGCAACTACACGTTCGGCCTGACCGAGCAGGTCATGTTCCACGAGATCAACCAGGACAAGGTCGACCGCCAGCGCGGTATGGACATCACCATCGTCACCACCGCCACGAACGACGACCAGGGTCGCGCGCTGCTCAAGCAGCTCGGCTTCCCCTTCAAGGAGAACTGACATGGCCAAGACGTCCCTCAAGGTCAAGGCGGCCCGCAAGCCCAAGTTCGCCGTTCGCGGCTACACCCGCTGCCAGCGCTGCGGCCGCCCGAAGGCCGTCTACCGCAAGTTCGGCCTGTGCCGCATCTGCCTGCGCGAGATGGCCCACCGCGGCGAGCTGCCCGGCGTGACCAAGTCCTCCTGGTGACCACCAGCCACACCGACCGCTGAAGGTCCGCTCCCTGCGGGGCGCGGAAACCACAGAAGAGAGAGAACGACCTTCCATGACGATGACCGACCCGATCGCAGACATGCTCACTCGTCTGCGCAACGCCAACCAGGCGTTCCACGACGACGTCTCCATGCCCTACAGCAAGCTCAAGCAGGGCGTCGCCGAGATCCTCAAGCAGGAGGGCTACATCGCCTCCTTCGACGTGACCGACAACGAGGGCGTCGGCCAGACGCTGACCATCACCCTCAAGTACGGCCGCAGCCGCGAGCGTTCGCTCGCCGGCCTGCGCCGCATCAGCAAGCCCGGCCTCCGGGTCTACGCCAAGCACACGGGCCTGCCCAAGGTGCTCGGAGGCCTCGGCATCGCCATCATCTCCACCAGCCAGGGCCTGCTCACCGACAAGCAGGCCAACCAGAAGGGCGTGGGCGGAGAAGTCCTCGCCTACGTCTGGTAACGACGAGACCGAGAAGGAGAACACCAGCATGTCGCGCATTGGCAAGCTTCCCGTCGCGGTCCCGTCCGGGGTCGACATCGCCATCGAGGGCCAGCACGTCACCGTCAAGGGCCCCAAGGGCACCCTGTCGCACACCGTGGCCGCCCCGATCGTGGTCGAGCAGGGCGAGGGCGTCCTCGACGTCAAGCGTCCCGACGACGAGCGCATCAGCAAGTCCCTGCACGGGCTGACCCGCACGCTCGTCAACAACATGGTCGTCGGCGTGACCGACGGCTACGAGAAGAAGCTCGAGATCGTGGGCGTCGGTTACCGCGTCCTGTCGAAGGGGCCGACGCAGCTCGAGTTCCAGCTCGGCTACTCCCACCCGATCATCTTCGACGCGCCCGACGGCATCACGTTCACCGTCGACGGTCCGACCCGCCTCGGCGTCGTCGGTATCGACAAGCAGCTCGTCGGCGAGGTCGCCGCCAACATCCGCAAGCTTCGCAAGCCCGAGCCCTACAAGGGCAAGGGCGTCCGGTACTCCGGCGAGCAGATCCGCCGCAAGGTCGGAAAGGCTGGTAAGTAGTCCATGGCCGTCAAGATCAAGCAGCAGAAGCACGCGTCCAAGCGCCTGCAGTCGCGGCTCAAGCGCCAGGTGCGTGGCCGCAAGAAGCTCAGTGGCACCGCCGAGCGTCCGCGCCTGGTGGTCACCCGCTCCAGCAAGCACATCACCGTTCAGGTCGTCGACGACCTGATCGGCAAGACGCTGGCCTCGGCCTCGACCATGGAGGCCGACCTGCGCGTCCTCGACGGTGACAAGAGCGCCAAGGCCACCCGCGTCGGAGAGCTCGTCGCCGAGCGCGCCAAGGCGCAGGGTGTCGAGACCGTGGTCTTCGACCGCGCCGGCAACAAGTACCACGGCCGGATCGCGGCCCTGGCGGACGGAGCCCGCTCCGGCGGGCTCCAGTTCTAGCCAGCGACCAACACGAACAGGGAGTAGAGACTCATGAGTGGACCCCAGCGCGGACAGCGCGGTGGCGGCGACCGTCAGGGCCGTGGCCGCGACGGCGGTCGTGGTCAGGGCGCCGAGAAGAGCCAGTACCTCGAGCGCGTCGTCGCGATCAACCGCGTCGCCAAGGTCGTCAAGGGTGGTCGTCGCTTCAGCTTCACCGCCCTCGTCGTCGTCGGTGACGGCGACGGCATGGTCGGCGTCGGCTACGGCAAGGCCAAGGAGGTGCCCGCGGCGATCGCCAAGGGTGTCGAGGAGGCCAAGAAGGCGTTCTTCCGTGTGCCCCGCATCCAGGGCACGATCCCGCACCCGGTGCAGGGCGAGAAGGCGGCCGGTGTCGTCTTCCTGCGGCCCGCCTCGCCCGGTACCGGCGTCATCGCCGGTGGTCCGGTGCGCGCCGTGCTCGAGTGCGCCGGCATCCACGACGTGCTGAGCAAGTCGCTCGGCTCGTCCAACCAGATCAACATCGTCCACGCGACGGTCGAGGCGCTGCGCATGCTCGAGACGCCTGAGGCTGTTGCCTCGCGTCGCGGCCTTCCGGTCGAGCACGTGGCCCCGGCCGCGCTGCTCAAGGCCCAGGCCGAGGGCAAGGTCGAGGCCGCCGAGGCCGCTGCGGCGGGGGTGTCGTGATGGCCCAGCTCAAGATCCAGCAGTTGAAGTCCACCATCGGGTGCAAGGCCAACCAGCGAGAGACCGTCCGGTCGCTGGGGCTCAAGCGCATCGGTGACGTGGTCGTCAAGGAGGACCGCCCCGAGATCCGCGGCATGGTCCACACCGTGCGTCACCTGGTGACGTTCGAGGAGGTCGAGTGACATGACGCTCAAGCTGCACCACCTGCGCCCGGCTCCGGGCGCCAAGAAGGCCAAGACCCGTGTGGGTCGCGGTGAAGGCTCCAAGGGCAAGACCGCGGGACGCGGTACCAAGGGCACCAAGGCCCGCTACCAGGTCCCGGTCGCCTTCGAGGGTGGCCAGATGCCGATCCACATGCGTCTGCCCAAGCTCAAGGGCTTCAAGAACCCGTTCCGGGTCGAGTTCCAGGTCGTCAACCTCGACAAGCTGGGCGCCCTGTTCCCCGAGGGGGGCGACGTGACCGTCGCGTCCCTCGTGGCCAAGGGCGCGGTCCGCAAGGGCCTGCCGGTCAAGGTGCTCGGCCAGGGCGAGATCAGCGTGCCGGTGACGGTCACCGCCCAGGCCTTCTCGGCCTCGGCCAAGGAGAAGATCGAGGCCGCTGGCGGCTCGGTCACCGTGGCCTGACCTTCCACGTGCTCGACGACGAAGGGGCGTTCCTGTTGATGAGGGACGCCCCTTCGTCGCCTGTTAGGCTTCCCGAGGCCCAGCGCTCGTGCTTCGTCGTGTCCGTCACGTCGGGGCTGCTCGGTCCGGTCCCTCATCTGCTGGAGAAAGAGGAAACGTGCTCACCGCGTTCGTGAACGCCTTCCGTACCCCGGACCTTCGCAAGAAGTTGCTGTTCGTCCTGCTGATCATCGTGATCTTCCGCGCGGGCTCTCAGATCCCCGCGCCCGGCGTGAGTGTCGCCGCCGTGCAGGACTGCCTCGGCAACGACGCCAACAGCCAGGGCGTCTACAGCCTGATCAACCTATTCTCCGGTGGATCGTTGCTCCAGCTGACGATCTTCGCGCTCGGGATCATGCCCTACATCACCGCCAGCATCATCTTGCAGCTGCTCGTCGTGGTCATCCCGCGGCTCGAGGCGCTCAAGAAGGAGGGCCAGTCGGGGCAGACCAAGATCACGCAGTACACCCGCTACCTGACGCTGGGCCTCGCGGTCCTCCAGGCGACGGGCATCGTGGCGCTGGCGCGCTCGGGCAACCTGCTGCAGGGCTGCACCGAGCCGCTCCTCTACGACAACGGCCTGCAGACCTTCCTGGTCATGGTGGTCACCATGACCGCCGGCACCGCGGTCATCATGTGGCTCGGCGAGCTCATCACCGAGCGCGGCGTGGGCAACGGAATGTCGATCCTCATCTTCACCCAGGTCGTCGCGACCTTCCCGGCCCAGCTGTGGGCCGTCGGCAAGACCAAGGGCTGGTGGACCTTCGCCGTCGTGATCGCGATCGGCATGGTCATCATCGCCGCGGTCATCTTCATCGAGCAGGCCCAGCGCCGCATCCCCGTCCAGTACGCGCGCCGCATGGTCGGGCGCAAGATGTTCGGCGGCAGCTCGACCTACATCCCGCTCAAGGTCAACCAGGCCGGCATCATCCCGGTCATCTTCGCCTCCTCGCTGCTCTACCTGCCGGCGATGGCGGTGCAGTTCAACCAGGGCAACACCAACCAGCCCGGCTACATCACCTGGATCAACGACCACTTCGTCCGCGGCGACCACCCGTACTACATGGCCGCCTACTTCGGGTTGATCATCTTCTTCACCTACTTCTACGTCTCGATCACCTTCAACCCGCAAGAGGTGGCCGACAACATGAAGAAGTACGGCGGCTTCATCCCCGGGATCCGGGCGGGCAAGCCGACCGAGGACTACCTGTCCTACGTCCTGTCCCGCATCACGCTGCCCGGTGCCATCTACCTCGGACTCATCTCACTGATCCCGTTGATCGCCCTCGTGCTGATCGAGGCCAACCAGAACTTCCCGTTCGGTGGCACCTCGATCCTCATCATGGTGGGCGTCGCGCTCGACACGGTGAAGCAGATCGAGAGCCAGCTCCAGCAGCGCAACTACGAAGGATTCTTGCGGTAGCCATGCGCCTCATCCTGATGGGCCCGCC
This sequence comes from Sphingomonas paucimobilis, assembly GCA_943371595.1. Taxonomy (GTDB): domain Bacteria; phylum Actinomycetota; class Actinomycetes; order Propionibacteriales; family Nocardioidaceae; genus Nocardioides. Next base: position 116 of record CALRVO020000293.1, on the reverse strand, counting down.
CGGTGCGGGTAAGGGAACCCAGGCCACCAAGGTGGCCGACCACTTCGGTATCCCCGCGATCTCCACCGGTGACATCTTCCGGGCCAACGTGTCCCAGGGCACCGAGCTCGGGATCC
>CALRVO020000292.1:0-5538 GCA_943371595.1 Sphingomonas paucimobilis | reverse complement strand
CGCCGAGCTCGACGAGCTCGGCCTCGAACTTGGCGTCGAGGAAGATCGCCTCGGCCGGGGCGACGAGCGCGCGCATCTCGTCCTTGAGCGCCTCGTCACCGAGCTCGTCGGCGTCGCAGTTGAAGACGTAGATGAACGGCTTGGCGGTGAGCAGCGACAGGTCGCGGACCAGGTCGCGGTCGATCTTGGTGGCGATGATCGGCGTGCCGGCCTCGAGCGCGGCGAGCGCCTCCTGGGCGGCGGCGAGGTTGGCGGCGAGGTCCTTCTTCATCCGCGCCTCCTTCTCCAGCCGCGGGATCGCCTTCTCGACGGTCTGCAGGTCGGCGAGGATCAGCTCGGTCTGGATGGTCGAGATGTCGCTGCCCGGGTTGACCTCGCCGTCGACGTGGGTCACGTCCTCGTCGCGGAAGACGCGCGTCACCTGGCAGATCGCCGACGACTCCCGGATGTGGGCCAGGAACTTGTTGCCCAGCCCCTCACCCTCGGAGGCGCCCTTGACGATGCCGGCGATGTCGACGAACTCGACCGTCGCAGGCAGGACCTTGGCGCTGCCGAAGACCTCGGCGAGCCGGGGCAACCGCTCGTCGGGCACGCCGACCACGCCGACGTTGGGCTCGATCGTCGCGAACGGGTAGTTGGCCGCGAGCACGTCGTTCTTGGTCAGGGCGTTGAAGAGGGTGGACTTGCCGGCGTTGGGCAGGCCGACGATGCCGATGGTGAGTGCCACGGGCGGCGAGTCTACGGGCGGCGTCCGGGGACGGACGACCCGGCGACGCCCGGCGGCCGACGGCGTTTCTCAGGCCGTGGTCGAACAGACACCGTCCAGAGCCTTTCCTCCTTTACCCTGGGCGCAGGGGCGGGGCACCACCCGTCGGGATGTGCGGGACGGTCATGACGAGTAGCGGGCTCGAGCGGGCGGTCGCCGACGGCGACGCCCAGGCCGTGCTGCGCGCCGTCACGGGTCGCTCCGACGAGTCGCTGCGCCCCGGCGAGGTCGCCGTCCTCGCGCGCGCGGCGGACCTGCTGGCGCCCGACGGCGGACCACTTCCGGCCGGTCTCGCCTGGCGCCTGGGCTACGCGCTCCACCAGACGGGCAGCTTCGCCGAGGCCCTCGCGGTCTACGCGCGGGTCGCTGCGGGCCAGGAGGAGACCGACCCGGTCGACACGGCGTTCCTGCTGTCCAGCAAGGCCTCCTCGCTGTGGGCCACCGGCGACGCCGAGGCGTCGCGGAGTGCGGCCGACGCCGCCCTCGCCGCCGCCCACGCCAGCGGTGACGACGCCGCGATCGCGGCTGCCTGGGTCAGCCAGGCGCTGGTCTGCGTGCTCGAGGGCGACCTCGACGCCAACCTCGTGGCCTACGAGAAGGGTCTGGCCGCGGCCGAGCGGGCCGGTGACGTGCTCACCCAGGCCCGCATCCACAACAACCTGGGCTCGCGGTGCAACGCCGAGGGCCGCTACACCGAGGCGTTGCCCCACCTCGACCGCGCGATCGCCCTGGCCGAGTCGGTCGCGGCCCCTCCCCCGGTGCGCGCCCTCAGCCTCGTCACCCGCTCCGACTCGCTGCTCGGGCTCGGTCGGGTCGACGAGTGCCTCGCCGAGCTCCACCTGGCCCGCACCCTGACCCGTGCCTCCGAGAGCCCGCTGCTGGGCCTGGCCGTCGTCGGCATCGGCGACGCCAACCGACTCTGCGGCAACGCCACCCAGGCCGCGCTGGCCTATCGCGAGGCGCTGGTGATCGCCGAGCGCACCGGCAACGCGCAGATCGCGGTCCCGGCCCTTTCTGGGCTCGCCCGCGCCCTGGTCGTCGACGACGTCGACGAGGCGCAGGGCCTGGTCAAGCGGGCGCTCGACCAGCCCGCCGCCGTGGGCCAGGTCGACCCGCTGCTCGCCGCCGGCTGGGTGTGCCTGGCCACCGGCGACCGCGAGGCGGCCGGCGAGTTCTCGCGGCTCGCGGTGCGTGAGGCCGGACGCCGCCACGACTCCCGCGGGCTCGCCGAGGCCCTCGAGCTGCAGTCGCTCCTCGTCACCGGCCCCGGCGCCGTCGACCTGCTCGACGAGGCCGGTTCGCTGTGGCGTCGCACCGACAACGCCGTCGGCATCGCCAGCAACCAGGTGCTGCGGGCCCGCGCCACCAACGACACCGTGCAGGAGCAGGTGGCGCGCCGACGGCTCCGCGCGCTCGGCGTACGCGACGACGCCATGCGGATCGCCGGTCCGCTGCAGGCCCTCGGCACCGCCGACCGTGCCCGCGTCAGCATCCGCACCCTGGGCGCCTTCGCCGTGCTGTGCGACGGCGAGCCGGTGCCGGCGTCGGCCTGGCAGTCGCGCAAGTCCCGCGACGCCCTCAAGATCCTGGCCGGCAAGCGGGGCCGACCGATCACCCGCGAGGCGCTCGCCGACCACCTGTGGCCCGACTCCGACGGCAGCGGCAACCGGCTCTCGGTCGTGCTCTCGACCCTGCGCTCGGTGCTCGACCCCCACAAGGAGCACGCCTCCGACCACTTCCTGCGCGCCGACCGCGAGTCGGTCCGGCTCGTCACCGACCACGTCGACCTCGACACCGTCGTGTTCACCCAGACCGCGGTGAGCGCGCTCACCGCGCTGCGCTCGGGTCGACGTCCGGGTCGGGGCACCGGGCTGAGCGAGACCGGCGTGGTCGAGGAGCTCGAGCGGGCCGCCGCGATGTACACCGGCCACTACCTCGAGGACGACCCCTACAGCGACTTCACCGTCACCGTGCGCGACGAGCTGTTGTCCCTGGCCCTCGAGGTCAAGCGCGAGCTCGCGCTGGTCCTCATCGCCCGTGGCGAGCAGCAGCGGGCGATCCCCTGGCTCGTGGGGCTGATCGCCGACGACCCCTACGACGAGCCCGCCTGGCGACAGCTGATCGCGGCGCTGCACGAGGGACGCCGCCACGGGGAGGCCCGACGGGCCTACCGCGGCTACACGGTCCGGATGAACGAGATCGGCACCCCCGCCGCCACCCTGGAGGAGCTGCTCGCCCCGCTCGGGTGAGCACCGCACTCCTTCACCGCTGCCCGTAGGGTGAGGCGGTGCGGATCGCCACCTGGAACGTCAACTCGCTCCGTGCCCGCATCGACCGCGTGGAGGCGTTCCTCGAGCGCCACGACGTCGACGTGCTCGCGCTGCAGGAGACCAAGGCCCGCGAGGAGCAGCTGCCCCTGATGGGGCTCCAGTCGCTGGGCTACGAGGTCGCCGCCGCCGGCTACAGCCAGTGGAACGGCGTGGCGATCCTCAGCCGGGTCGGGCTCGACGACGTCGAGGTCGGCTTCCCCGAGATGCCGACCTGGGGCGACCCCGCGGCCGCCGAGGCGCGCGCGATCGGCGCCTCCTGCGGCGGCGTACGGATCTGGTCGCTCTACGTGCCCAACGGGCGCAAGGTCGGCGACCCCCACTACGCCTACAAGCTCGACTGGCTCGCCCGCCTGCACGACGCCGCCACCACGTGGACCGACACCCCTACTGCGCTCGTGGGCGACTGGAACATCGCTCCCCACGACGACGACGTCTTCGACATCGCCGCGTTCGCGGGCTCGACGCACGTGACGGCGCCCGAGCGCGCGGCGTTCGAGGCGTTCCTCGAGGCCGGGTACGCCGACGTGGTCAGACCCCACACCCCCGGCCCAGGGGTCTACACCTACTGGGACTACTACCGGCAGCGCTTCGAGCGCAACCGCGGCATGCGCATCGACTTCGTGCTCGGCTCGCCGTCGCTGGCGAAGCGGGTCACGGGTGCCTTCGTCGACCGCGACGAGCGCGCCGGCACCGGCGCGTCCGACCACGCCCCCGTCGTGGTCGACCTCGACCCCGGCGACGACGGGTGACCCGTGACGAGCAGGCCCTCATCGAGATCCTGACCGAGGCGGCGATCGAGATGCCCTGGCCCGAGGAGCACATCGAGGAGGCCCTGCTCGCCTACGCGGAGCGCGCCGTCGCCGGCCACGTCTCTGTCAGCGTCGTGCCGTCGCCGCCGCCGGACATCAGCCTGCTCCTCGGTTCCGAGCGCTACCTCGTGGCCCGTCGCTCCCTGCTCGAGGAGCCCTTCAGCGACCTCGACCGGCGCCTGCTCGCCGCACTCACGACCATGGCGATGGCCTCGCAGCACGCCGCACGCCGTGAGGCCCGCCTGCACCGGGCCGCGCACGCCGACGACCTCACCGGCCTCTGGCACCACGCCTACTTCCGCGAGCTGCTCGAGACCGCGATGGAGAACCGCGTCAGCGAGACCCTCGCGATCCTCTTCCTCGACGTCGACGGCATGAAGCGCCTCAACGAGCACCTCGGGCACCTCGACGCCGACGAGGTCCTGCGTGAGCTCGGCGCACGGCTGCGCTCCGACGTCTTCCCCGACGGCTCCTTCGCGGCCCGCACCGGCGGCGACGAGTTCGCGGTCGTCGTACGCCACCTCGACGACGCGCACCACCTCGAGCGCCTCGTCGACGAGGTGCACACGCTGCTCCGCCAGCCCATCGCGGTCGGCGACCACCTGGTGTCGGTGGAGGTCAGCATCGGCGAGGCGCTCTCGGTCTCGGGCGCCGACGACCCCGACCTCCTGCTGCGCGAGGCCGAGCGCCGGATGCGCGAGCACAAGCGCTCGCGCAGCCCCGACGCCCTCCCGCCCCGCTGGTACGACGACCGCACCGTGCTCCGCGACCTGCTCGAGCAGGGCCGCGTCGAGGTCGCCTACCAGCCGGTCGTCGACGTGCGGCTCGGGGAGGCCGTCGGCTACGAGGCCCTGGTCCGCGGTCGGCACCTCGAGTTCGGACCGGTGTCGCCGATGATGCTGGTCGGCGCCGCCGCCAAGCTGCGGATGCTCGACGACCTGACCGAGGTGGTGGTCGAGCAGTCGCTGGACGTGATGACGGCGGCGGCACGACAGGTCGGTCGTGAGGTGTCGCTCAGCGTCAACGTCGAGTTCGAGCAGCTGCGCCCCGACAGCCGGCTGCTGCGGTCGTTGCCCGAGCGCCTGAGCGGGACCGGCGTCCACCTCGTCCTCGAGATGTCCGAGCGTCACGTCACCCGGTGGAGCCCGGCCCAGCGGGCCGTCGCCGCCGAGCTCGGCGCGGCCGGGATCGGGCTCGCCGTCGACGACTTCGGCACCGGCTACTCCGACCTCAGCCTGCTCACCGGCTGGGACTGGGAGTGGGTCAAGATCGACCGCGCTGTGCTGGCCGACGCCACGGCTCGCTCCGACGGTGGCCGGATCGTCCTGGACCACGTCGTCCGGATGCTGGCCGACCTCGAGCGCACGGCGGTGATGGAGGGTGTCGAGACCGCCGCCGAGCTGGAGGCGGTCCGTGCCAGCGGCGTCGGCCTCGCCCAGGGCACCTACTTCGCCGCACCGGCGTCGGGTGAGTCCGTCCTGGCCCACCTGTCCCGTCACGGCCTGCGCGTGCCGCCTGGCGGGTAGCCGCTCGGCCCGACTTGTCGGTGGTCACCGTCATAGTCGCGGCATGGACCTCGCCACCGCTCTCACCCTGGCCCTCGGAGTGATCCTGGGCGCCGTCGCCGGCGGTG